>JABXJY010000289.1 GCA_013375385.1 Desulfobacterales bacterium | reverse complement strand
GGCAAGGTGACGATCATGGGGAACGTGCCGACGGCCTTATTCGCCACTGGGACCCGAGAGGAAATGCAAGAGGCCATCAGCAATTGCGTTGAGACCGCGGCCGAGGGAAGTGGATTTATCCTTTCCTCGGGCTGTGAGATTCCCCTCAATTCTACCGAAGACAGGATCGTCCATTTTTTCACATATGGCCGTCGGTCTGGCCAAGAATTTATGTCAAGGTTGAGGGAACGTAAGCCGGCACTCTTCGGGGCCAGTAGTTGATCGCGTTGCTTTTCGGCGTGGCGAATTCCCAATCCAAGCAGGAGGTTTTGGAGGCCGGCGCCTTGGCTGAGAAACTGTCTGGTTGGAAGAGTTCTACGAGATGCTGGACTACCACCATGCGCGCAGTGCCAACACCCGTTTGGATATCAAAATCGGTCATAGGCAATGAATTTGTGCCTTGAACATGTTGTGCGTAAAATTCAAAGGCCACAATTTTTTAGTATACCGAATCAAGTCTATACTTTCTCCGCCGAAAGGTTTTATAGAGCCAAGCCAAATCATTCCGTAAACCCACGTCTCTCATTTTCTTGGATTTATACAGATTTGACCTAATACCCCAAAATCTGATATTATTATGATTAAGAAATGAATCCTTGCCGCCAATGAATGAAATCCCTAAGAATACTCTTGGTCCAGGTACCGGGATGAGATCTTTCAAGCCCGCCCCAGACGCTGCTCCTTCAACTACCAGGGGATATTTCTATAATGCTCCCGTCAGGGGACTGGTTCAAAAAAGGTAAAGAATATTAAGGGAGAGCTGACATGTTTGATAAGAAAAGGCCGAAAAAAGCAAATATTTTTCTTCTCTCTATCATACTAGGCTCAATCTACCTTATCTCTAGCTGTGCGCCAGCACCCACAAAGGTTAAGGTAACGGCCCCTGTAGGAGAGAGACCTGCTCGGATCAAATCAGTAAACGCCATTCTTGGCGCCCCTGGTAAAGAGGCAGCAATTGAGATAACCAGCTCAAAACCTGCCCCCTACACGGCCTTTAAGCTTGCTCAACCACCACGCCTCATAGTTGAAATAGATGCACTCCCGGTTAAGGGGTTGACTGGGCCAGCCGTCTTCGATGGCAGGATCATAAAGGCCATCCATTTTCAAAGCATCAAAGACAAGCCTCTATGTACCCGGATTATTGCCAGCCTGTCCCAGGATGTAGAATACGATGTGCAGGAGAATGATGGAACCATAAAAGTCATCCTCTCCCCCAAGAGACCGGTTGAAGAAGTGGGAAAACCAGTTTTGGCTGCCAAAGAATTGCAGGAAGATATACAGAAATTAAGGGTCAAAGTGCTCAGTGGAGATGGCGATTTGAGTTCTTCTAAAGAGATGGCAAAAAAGCTTAGAAATATGGGTTATAAGATAAGTTTAATCGATTACGCACCTCGATCCAACTTTTCTCAAAATACAGTGTACTTTGCAGCGAAATTTCAGAATGAAGCAAAGCGTCTCGTGCTGAGTCTTGGTGGTAATGCAATATGCAAACCCATAACGTGGTCTTCTATATTTGACCTTATCGTCGTGACAGGTAAGACTCCCTAATTAGTGCACCTGTGACCTTTCATTTGAACATTCATATTCATTGGTTTTTCTTACAATTCTTGATCGGATCACATTTTACACCTGATTTGACTCTAGCCTCCAAATTTTGATAAGGTTTAGAGTGTGAAGGCTGCAATAAAATTGTCTATAGCCTTATTTTTTGATACTCTGGCTTCAGATTTGAGTTGCCGTTCGGAGATGGTTGCAAGAAAGGAGACCTCCGACCTTAAAGATCAGGTTGCATTAGTCCTGTTGATTGAAGATCAAAAAGGGCATCGATAAAGAAATTAACTACGGGTGTCAGTGGCTTTCTTGGGTGGAATGATGCAATTAATTTGATAGAGTGAAGGAATTAGAGTCATCCCCATAAAAGGATAGAGGTCGTACACCATGAAAAAAACAGAGACCATTACCGCCTTCTTAGGGAAGGATACACAGTTCGAGGGAAAGCTGGCATTTCATGGGACTGTCAGGATAGACGGTCATTTTAAGGGGGAGATGTCGGCCGATGGAAGCCTTATTGTTGGTGAAGAAGCTATGATTGAGGCCAATATGCATATCTCCTATATCCTCATTAGCGGAGAGATTCACGGCAATATCATTGCCGATGACAGAATCGAGATCCAACCGCCCGGAAAGGTTTTTGGAGATATTGAGGCTCCCACTGTGGTGATAGATGAAGGGGGCATTTTTGAGGGAAATTGTCGGATGCATCGGGCAAAAGAGGCAGATGAGAAGAAATTGGCGGTTATAGAATTAGATGGGTACACCAGCGATCATGCAGCATCTCTTGGCACCATTCATGGCATCGTCACCGGCCATCCCCTCCAATCTCCTGACTCCACCCATGACACTATCACTGCCACGGAAAACGAGAAAACAGCCGAGCCCATAAAGAATGCAAAGGTCTCCACAAAGTGCAAAGGCTCTGCTGAAAAGAACACCAGGACCGACGATTCTGGGCACTATGAGCTGACTGATCTTGAAGATGGCAGATGGAGGCTGAAAGTTGAGGCCAAAGGCTACGAGGCAGTAAAAGCTACAGTGGAAATCTCCGGCGGTGGAGCGTACGAACAAAACTTTGAGTATCCGTAGGTTCTCAGGAGAAGAGGTTATTCAAAGGCAGGGTCAAGAATGGCTCGGCCTTTAAGACATGGTGCTGTTATGATACATTATCTAATCTTCTCGCTGGTTATTTTTCATGACCCAAACCTTCAGGAAGGGGTAGTGAGAAGAGAGCCCCTGAAGAGGCCTCCAAGGGAATTACTATACCGTTTTGAGGCTTTTATACGGTATGCAGGTAAGATAGTTTTGGCTCATCGACTGGAAAAGACAGAGATAAC
>JABXJY010000003.1 GCA_013375385.1 Desulfobacterales bacterium | reverse complement strand
AGGCAGTTTCGCAGCTACATCCCTCATATTTCATCCCCGAACTCACAATGGCAGTTTATGATTTGACAAGGTGTGCCATTATTGTTACACTTAATGGTAACTTTGTAAGGAGGAAGACCCATGCCAGCTCAAAATCCACGTATAAACGTAGTCTTGGACAATTTTCTCTACCAAAATGTCCGACTTTTAGCAGAAAAGGATAATGTTTCATTGTCCTGTAAGGTTAGGGACTTGCTCAAACAAGCCTTGGAAATTCAAGAGGATATGGCCCTTTCCGCATTTGCCGAAAAAAGAGAAAAATCTTGGAATGATTCTAAAGCGCTATCCCATAATGATGTATGGTCTTAAGATCTGGATTTCGTGAAAAAGCTATGATATACAAGCTCAAGTACCACCCAGACATTAAGAAATCCGATCTTCCTAAAATTGATGCAAAAAATAGGAACATGATCAAGAGAGCCATCGAGGAACGCTTAGTCAATCAGCCGGAGATGTATGGTAAGCCATTACAACGAACACTCAAGGGATACTGGAAATTAAGGGTAGGAGACTATTGCGTTGTTTTCAGAATATCCTGTAATGAGATTCACATTTTGGGTATCATTCACCGAAAGAAAGTTTATCAGCACGTCCAAAAGAGAATCAAGCCCTAATCCCTGCCTACCTCTTAATCCTTTATTGTGCTCATAAACATTAGCATCCAGCAGAAATCTAGACCAGAAGCTTTGTGCGGGCATGTCCCGGAAATATTTGATTCAAGAGACTATGAATACCAGAACAGATGGGGAAGAATAAAAATAAATTCTTGACAATCTACAGGTTACCTATAAATGGGAAATGGGGCACGTTATTTCCTTTTTAGCTTATTCCCAACTGTATTTTCAAATCTTCATGTTGACAATTTTTCTTTGGAATTCCTGCTTTTCCACTTCTCCTTGCCAGTATTTTCGCGACTCTCTCAGCCGTATGGATATCCCACTAACTTCGTGAACCGTAAATTGTACATCGTAAATGGCCTTAAGTCTTAAAATGCTCACTTAATATATCTACTATCCGTTCAGATGCTCTTCCATCCCACAACTCGGGGCGATTTTCATGAAGTTGGGACGAGCCCCAAATATCAAGATCCATCTAGATGGTTGCTTTTTCATCGAATATTTTTGAGCCGCGGACACACGCAGACTATTTTGACGACGAGCCTGGTCAAATAGCTTCACATTTCACAGGGCGGGCGGGACAGGCGCAGACTAAAAGGGGAGACGGTGGTAATGCCGGTTACCCGTTATATTAGCTCATAGGTGTCAGGGCTAGGAGCAGAGAGCATGGGCTATGTATAAAAACCGCAAGGTGTAAAATTTGATCTGGGTAAGCCTTCTTTATTTCATCTCTTTCCTTGCCTTTTTCAGGTACTTCAAGTCTTCAAGGTCTTTTGGCCTTTTCATGGTCTCTTTGTTCCTGATGAGTTCATCCAGTCCGATGAAGTTCACAGGAATCGTCTCACCTCCAATTTCTATGCGGGTAATAGTTCTGTTCGTCCAGACCCCCTTGAAGGTTACGCCGTCAATGATGCTCACGAGATCAATACGATTAGGAGGTGAGCCAAACTGCAGAACAATCCCGGTTTGCATTAGTTCTTCAAATGTATCGACTCCGGGAATATCTCCACTCCAAAATTCATTTAATGCCTTGAATAACCTCAGTGCGTTCTCTTTTGAAGGTTCATAGAAAAAATCAACATCCCCGGTGAGTCGGGCATAGCCGTAATAAATGACAGCTTCACCACCCGCAATGACATACTTGACCTCCTCTTTGGCCAAAAGCCTCAAGAATTCTTGAGTGTCTTTCGAAAAATGTGAGGCTTTCATTTCCGTTTTTGGGTCTCCCTAACGTCCGGTACGTCAGTGCCGTAGACCCTCTCACGAAGTCTGGTGGCGGCCGCTTGTCTCTCTTCCGGTCTCATTCGGATGTGCTGAAGGATGTCCCACTCCTCAGCATCTTTGAAGGTTTTCGACTTGTTAACAATCCTTTCCATTCTAGAACCTCACTGACAGTGTAAGCATGGGGTCAATTTCTGCTCTTGACTCATAGTTGTCAGCTCGTATCTCATGGTGCGTAGACCAGAGGGCATGGCATTTTGCGCATAGGGTATGGCTCAGAGGGTCCCGGTGAAATATTCTTCGCATTTCAAAGGGCGGGCATTTCACAGGGTGAACAGAGCGCATAGCGAGTGCTGTGCTCACTGCGCTTTGCGCAAGCACAGCTCCGCCCCGTGAGTTCCATGGTTGATTTATGTATAACTATTTGTTTTTATTGAATAACACCTGGTATTTCTAGAATAAGCTATGAGCTCTCAGCTCTCATATTGTTATCTGTTATTATATTACATGCACTAATCCCACAGAAAAGACAATAGGCAAATAGGGTGATTTTCACTAGTATTTTCGGATCAGAAAGGATAGTAGGGAACTAAGAAATTAGCATTAGAAAGGCCTTGAATTCTCACAACCTATCCATTATCTGACTTGGGAAGCCCGTAGCTCCGACCCTTGGGTTACATTTGGATTCTACCTGTAACGTACCTAAATATCCGATTATTTTCTCTGAATCGCTGCCAAAATCTAGACTTTTTCTGATACGGCAGTTACCGTAGCTCAACTTCTCCTCTTCCGAAAACCATGACCTCGTCTTGCAGGCAGTGGTTCAGGGATTTCAGGCATATCCCCCAAGAGGATGGAAGCAGGCACATCGATGACCATTCGCTCGGCATCCTCAAAGCTCCCAAGGATCTGTGTTGCGACCGCAACCGCCTGGGATAAGACCGGCGGGCGCCTGTCTGCAGAATGGGCATCGCTGGCAATCATATGAACCAGTCGGTGTTTTAACAGCCTCTCAGCACACTGCATGACCATGCCTCCAAAATCTCCGGTGATGCTCATTGCCGTCACCTGGCACAGTGCTCCCGTGGAAATAAGTTCATACATGACATCCAAATCGTGTTGTATGATGGCATTTCGTTCCAAGTGGCTGATAATGGGGGTGATACCATTGAGTTTCAGAGAAAAGATTTCTTCCTTTACTCCGGGTGGTATGGTCTGCGGAGGGAACTCTAGCAGTATGTATTTTCTGGCGTTATTGATAGTGCCGGCATCCCCGGTTTCAATCCGCTTCAGCACACGGGGACATAAGTGTACATCAGCACCCGCATACAACTTTAGCCTGATATGGTTTCCCAACAGGGCCTCTTCAAGGGCAGCTACCCTTGAAGTGACTTCCGTGACAGGGTTTACGTAGATACCATTGAGGGTATGGGGTGTTGCCACGATGGTATGGATGCCGTCCTCGACCGCCTTTCTTGCCATGGCAAGACTTTCTTCCGGACACCGGGCACCGTCATCCACACCGGGGAGAATATGACAGTGGAGGTCTATCAATGCTCACACTTTTTCGCCATACCTGCTTTAGGATCTTTTCTTCCTGCGAGACTTCTTCTCTTCTCCGTTCTCACCATAATAGTAGTAATAATACTGATAATAAGAGTAGTATCCGTCCTTGCTCATATCTACTCCGTTCAAGACTGCGCCGAGAATATGGGCCCCAACGGCCTCAAACTGGGCTATACCATTCTTTGCGATTTCTCGTGCCATATCACCTGCACGAATCACCAGAACCACGCCGTCCACCCATTTCGAGAGAACCACCGCATCCGTTACCGCCGTAGATGGGGAAGAATCGATGAGAATATGTGCATATTGTTTCCGGAGGTCATTGAGCAGAGTGGCCATGCGAGTCGATCCCAGTATCTCGGAAGGGTTCGGAGGGATGGGACCACTGGGGATGATATCCAGCTTGGGTATTCGGGTATGAAAAATGGCCTCCTCGGCATCGCTGCTCCCCACCAAGAGGTTCGAGACCCCGCAATCCTTTGCTATGCCGAAGAGCTTATGCATCTTGGGCCTGCGCATGTCGCAATCGAGGACAATGACCTTGCTGTCGGCCTGGGCCATGGTGACCGCCAGATTTGCCGTTGTAATTGTTTTTCCTTCCAGGGGTGCCGCGCTGCTGATCAGGATTACCTGAGGTGCAGATTCGGCAGAAGAGAAAAGGATGCTTGTACGGATGCCGCGGTATGATTCGCTTGCCGTGGACTTGGGGGAATGAAGGGTCACCAGTTCTGGATCTGTATCGTCATCTGGATTGCCTTTGCCTTCTGGAGAAAATAGAGGTGCAGGACCGAGATAGGGGATCTTGAGATGTTGCTTTATGTCTTCAGGGATCTTGATGGTATTGTCCAGATACTCGAAAAAGAAGGCAAGACCGACTCCCATTACCAGACCCACAATAATAGCCAGGAGGATATTGAGCCCTTTCCGAGGTTTTACCGGGCCCTTTGGCACCTCTGCCCTGTCAACGATCCGGATGTTTCCTGTCCTCATATCCTCGGTCAGGGAGGTCTCCTTGAAACGTTTGATCAACAATTCATTCATCTGCCTGGCGCTTTCCGCCTCGCGCCTGAGAACACCATACTCGATCGCCTTTTTATTGAGCTCGAGTGATTCCTTCTTCTGTTTTGCAAGGGCAGCCTTCAGGGAATTCTCCTTGGCCAGTGCCACCTTGTACTCATTTCTCAGGGAGTTTACTACCCGATTCACCTCCTGGGTCCTCCGTTTCTGAAGGGTCCTCAGCTCTGACTCTATAGCCACCATCCGTGGATGCTTTTGCCCGTATTTCTCGGAAAGTTCTGACCTGCGCTTGTATAACTCTACCTCCATTGATTTGATCTCCCAGATCAACTTGTTATTCAGCACCTCAGGTATGGAGTCCAGCATATCCGGAGTACCCATCAAGGCTATGGCTTGCTTGTAACGGGTCTCCGCCTCAACCCGTTTTAATTCTGCCTCCACGAGCTGGGTGTTCATCTCTGCAAGTTTCTGGGCCGTGATCTTTTCTACATCGCTTGAAAAATCGGTGACAATGCTATGTTTTTCTTTATATCGAAGCAGGGCATGCTCGGCCTTTCCCACCCTCTTGCGCTCCTCTTCGATCCGGTTGTGAAGCCACTTCACCGCATCCTGGACAGCCCTGAGCTTGGTCTCAAGGTTTTGATTGATATAGGCATTGGCGAGGGTGTTTACGATCTTGGCAGCCAGCGCAGGGTCTTTGGCCTCAAAGCTGACATCCACAAGACGGCTGTTACGGATAGGGTTAACTCTTATCCTTTGGATAAAATTGGATACGAGGGAGGAATCTGGCTCGTATCCTTCCACGGTGCCAGATTCTGAAGTTATCTCCTCTTGGGTTCTGAGCAGGGAAGCAATCGAATCCTTCCAGAAAGTAATGGTATCCTTAATAGAACGTTTCAGGTTGGATATTATGTCATCTTTTTCCTTTGGGAAAAACTCCCCGCTCTCTTCCAACTGGAGGCGCCTTATAGCCTCCCGGGCCACGGTACGGCTTTCGATGATCTTATACTGGGTCTGGTAGTAGTCGGTACCGGAGGCATCAATGGCCATGACTTCCTGGATGGAGACTACATTCGGATTTTCCTTGTCGATAATCAGCCTGGTAGTCGCCTCGTAAATGGGGGGACTGGTAAAGACATGGATGATGACGGTGGCCACAATGATGGAAAAAACGGTGATAATAGTCCACCTGCGTTTCCGAATTACGCGCAGGTAATCACGAATATCTATGTTTTCTTCTGTGTCTTGTTCCATCAAAAAAAGCTCTCCGGGACTACAATTACATCATCTGGTTGGATGATGACATCGTGTATCTTTTTTCCTGCATCGGTGATGGCATCCACCTTTACCTCTATGATCTTGTCGACGCCATCCTCAACCCGAACGATGCGAGTCCGATTGCGTGCGGCGATCGGTGTGAATCCTCCAGCCGTACTGATTGCCCCTACAAGGGTAATCTCCTTGTCAGCAAGGAGGTAAGATCCGGGTTTGCTTACCTGGCCTATGATGTAGAAATGCTCTGCCGTTGGGATAAAGAGGACATCTTTGTTCGCCAGAAATATATTGGAAACCTGGTCCTCTCCCTTCAGGAGACCATGAAGGTCTAGATTAATGACGATTTTACGTTCTTGCTCTACATTCGCGCTCTGCGTGCGGATAATCATGCCTTTTTTTCCCGCCTGATCAAAATCAATACCTCCTGCCTTTGAGATGGCGTCTAACACTCGCTCTCGGGCCTGAAGGGGATAGCTGCCGGGATTTTTTACAGCCCCGAGAACCAGGAAACGCTTGCTGTTATACTCTGTGACCATGACAGAGACATGGGCATCCAGAACATATTGCTCTTCCGCCAGTTTGAGGGATATCAGTTTCTCGATTTCCGAGGTGGCAACATCATCCACCTTTATGCGCCCTATCAACGGGAATGAAATGTAGCCATCCGCCGAGACCCGCACAGCCCCTCTGGAGAGGTCTTTCTCTTCATAGACGGTAATACTCAGAACATCATAGCCGCCCACCCTGTAGTCACCCCCCGCAAGACCTCTCGCCTCAGGACGCTGCATGAGGTATTGGGCAACAGAGAAATGCCTGGTCTCCTCAATAACGTTCCTAAGGCTGTCACTGATGCCCTTATTTCCACTTGCTTTCTTGATTTCCTCAAGCTTTGACAGGTCCTCCTTTTTGAGCCCGGCATACGATCCCTCTTGTACGGTGGTGACCTTTACAACCTCGCCGCCGACGGCGCAGGCAGCAATAAAGAACACCGCTGCTATTGTCATGATAAGATGTGAACAGGTTGAGATCTTCACCATGTAGGATTCTTTCCCCTTGTTTGGCTTCCGCAAAAATCCCCCTTGAAGAAAGGGTGTTTTTCTTTTTTACATTATAATATCTCAGACACTATAGAAAATCTAAGATGTCTTCACACCAAATAAAACCTGACTTGTCCTCTTTCTAGTACACTCCACGCAATGAAATCATGAAGTGGTTATCGGTATAGTCATTCTCCGCATAGTTTGAGTCTTTTTTCATATACTTGTAGCCCGCACCTGGGCTCAGCCAATCCTGAATCTGGTAGTCAAGGCCTATATTGACGTTATAATTATCATCTTCCCTCGGTAGATTATAGTCATTCTTGCTGTACATGGCACCGACAATGAGGGAAACTCTATGAGGGAGCATCTGCCGAAGGTTTATCTCGACAGAGGTATCCTCAAAATATTCGTTACTACCGGCACCCGTGGTTCTCAGGGCCCTCCCTATGTTTAGAGTCAACAATCTGGCAGCAGTAGCCGCATAGGTTGTAGAGGTTGCTGCAATCCAGGTATCTTTATCATCATATCTGTTGCCGGCGGGATCGGTTGTGTTCTCATAATCTATCCACTGATAACCGACGTTTAGCTCTCCGCTCAGTTTGGCCCCGGCATCCCAGATGAGTCCTGCATTCACCCGGCGCCAGTCAGAATCAGCATCGGTGGCCTCGGTTACGTTATCGGCCTGAGTAAAATAATCTTGCTTACCATAGTGGTACCGGATAAACCCCGAGGTCTTGGGAAGCGCTCTCATCTGGTATCCCACACCGAATTCGTTGACATCGTAATCCTGGGTGAAGTCAACTGCAAGATCATAGTCCTGTTTATAGTAGTTGTAGAAGGCCAAGATCTTCGATCTGTTACCGAGGTTATAACCAATTTTACCTCTTAGATCGCTGCTCCAGCGTTTGGTCTTTGGTACGCCCAATTTGTACTGCTCATCGGAACCGTAAGGGTCTTCTGCATCGGTATAAATCTCACTGATACCAAGAAATAGGCCGCCAGGAGCCTCATAGTTGAAATCAAACATACCTCTATGGGTCTGCCAGTCGTTTTGATCGTTCTCCCCGTAATAGGCAAGGTCACCATGATACCCCAGGGTCACGCCCCCCCTTTCCTCAAGGCTATAGTCGAGATCTAAAGCAGGCATGACATGGGTAATCCAATCCTCTTCTTCCTGCTCGGCACTCAGGTAGATGTTATCATCATAAACACCCTGGACGGTAATGCCTGGGATGATCTTCAGTTTGCCTGTATGGATCTTGCCCCCCTGGGCCATGGCATGGGTCGACAAAAGTACCAGAGCGCCTAACACTAAATGGGAGATGAGGATTCCCCCTTTCATCGTTCAGTTCCTTTCCTATTAGAATTAGGTTTTCGCACCACAATTAATCATTGAGAAGGACTCAGTTCCATCGTCGTAGTGGTGGTTGTCGTCGTTGGCGTAGTTGTTGTTGTCGTGGTTGTGGTTGTAGTTGTAGTTGTAGTTGTTGTAGTTGTTGGAACTTGTTCAGGTGGCACAGCTTCTGGAACCTCCTTCCAGGTCTCGATGATCAATCGTCTGGCTTCATCAGCGGCTTCTTCGGCCTCTTGTACCACGCCTGGATCAGGGTTGGTTTTAAGCACTTCAGCAGCAGCAATAACTACCCTGAGGGCCGCCACCTTGGCCTTGGCTAGATCAACAGGATCTGCAGTGGCCTTCGCCTTTTCCATATCACTCAAGGCCTTTGCAACGGCTTGGTAAACCCTGTTTTTGAAGGCCTTAAGACTTCCTGGATCTGCAAAAGGTCCTTCCTCCCACGGTCCCACCTTATCAACTAGTCCCTCGATCACATTGAGAAGGGATACCACGTTATCGAACCCAGCCTCGACCACTGACCGCCGCACCCCGCACACTGCTGTCGGTGTCTGCAGGTAATTTCTTCTTTTTGATACACCGGCCTTAAACCACAGCTTACCTACAAAACAGGTAATCCTGCGGACTGCTTTCTTCGTTTTGAAAATCCAGAATCCGCTTTTCTCTTCCCTCTCCTGGATCGTGGTGTTGGTGAAAGGCCTCATCTTCATAACAGCACCATCATTAAAGATGATCTGGGCCTCACCGTGTTTGGTCTGGATGCGATCACCATCGGTCAGGGTCTGACCTAACTGAGTAAGCCTGAAGATATTTGTACCGGATTGAATGATGACCTCACCTGTAAAACTTGATACTTGAGCAATTGGCTTTGCAGCATGGCTTTGGGAGGCAAGAAGAAACACCCACATACATAAGGCCAAGAACACACTTAGAATTCTAAATCTAGGGTTCATGATTGTGTCCTCCCCTCTAGGAATATTAGTTTTGCAACGACAACGGCTTAGATTAGCAAACATTTAGGTGATGTTCACATCTTATCTGAGATCCAGCTCGTTTCATTTCGTGAATACAATAGAGAATTTCAAAAGTCAAGCATTTTTTTACTGAATAAAAACTGGTAACAATCCCGTATTATCAGGCCTGACTGTGAATGAGACAACAACCGTGGCCGCTTTCATAACCTATTACATAATCTGTTGAAGCGATATCTCGGGAAGGTGATCTCCGACCATACTCTTTGAACAAGCCTATCGGCAAGCCCTTCACTTCATCTCCTCTATAAGAATATGGTTCTCAGGGAGCAAGACCTTGCCGACAAATCCCTTATCAGGATAGTACTTCCATACATATCTCACAATATCATCTACCAATCGCTTGCTTCTTTCCAGGCTCTGGGCCTTCTTGTAATGCCAGCAGGCCTTGGTCCAAGCGGTTATCCAATCCGGTTTGGCAGTGTAAATTGTCTTTGAACGATATACCCAATAATTTCCCAAGCTTATATGTAGATAGGGATTGCTGTCCCCGGCAAAGTAGGCTGCCCTGTCCATAGATATATCTGCGGCAGTGAGCCATGTGCGATGGTAGTCCGGATCTTTCCACAGATAGGCATATTCCCACCCCAGCCGCAGGTGATATTCTGCCTTGAAAGGATTCAACCGTACCGCCTCCTCCAGGGCCCTGATAATCCCAATCTGATGGTTGCGTCGATCCTCGTCGTCTGCCTCTAGATTTCCTACTTCCGCATCCCGAACACTCATCACCTCACGGGCGCGCTTATACCAGTACTCCGCATTCCACCTATCCCACCCGATAGCCTTTTCAATCTCTTCCAGAGGCGGGTTTTTGTCTCTATTCAAGGTAGAATTGGTGACAGTATTGCAGGAGGCCTCAGCCATAAAATGTCGGATGGTCCAAAACCCGTTCCATACAATAAACCCCGCAACCAAGAGCAGGGCCAGGACTCCTCTATATTTTAGAGGCATGATATGGTAACGATACAGTGTTTTATCTCGCCCATGGTGTCTCTCCAGATGGAGAGCGCTATGACCAATAGCCATAACGGCCGCAAGCATCAGGCAGTTGGCGGGGATATGAAGATTGAAATCGGAATAAGAGTGGATCGCCATCGCGGTCACGGCAGCTAGAGGGACAACCCCAAGGCAGATCGCAAAGGGATCAGTCCTTTTTCTCCACAACCCTATGCTCCGATAAACATGATAAAACATCCCGGCCAATAAGAGGAAAAGGCCTGTGATTCCCGCTTCAGCCAGAAATTGTGCCCAGTCATCATGGGCATGTCGTATAAACACGTTTTTGTCTTCAGCAGCCTGATATTTGGGAAAGGCATGCTGGAAATTGCCCACCCCTATACCTGTTATCTTATAATCTTCAAACAGATCCATGGTCTTTTGAGTTAATCTGGCCCTTTCCTTAACACCGATATCAAAGTATTTAAACCGCCCCACAGGATAATCAACGCCAATATGAAGGGCATAGACCGAGGTGATGAGAAACAGAAAAAGGGCAATGAATCCCTTTCGGCGATGATTTCTCCGGAACATAAACAACAGACTCATACACAACAGACCGCCGGCAGCAGAGATAATACCTCCTCTGGAGGCTGAAAAGACAAGTCCGACACCGATAACTGCGCCGACAAATACCATTAAAGTTCTTTTATTGAGTCGTTGCTCCCCTGATAGGTATCGTGAAAGCCTGACCCTTAAGCCGGCCTTATGGTCTGAGATAATCCTCGTTTTTTTCTTTCTGCCTGAAAGCGCAGCCGCATAGGCAGCAGCCAACAGCAAGCACATCTCCATCAATCCTGCAAAGTGATTTCGGTTAATATAGGTTCCGGTCACATCCCGAGGATAACCCATTTTCTTAAACCACCAGATATGCCCAGACCCTGAATAGGTCTCTGCCAAACCATAGAGTGCCTCAAAGCAACCAGTGATCAAGATCAAAAAGATTGTTAACTCAATTCTCTTCTGAGAATTCAGCATCTGGGTTAGACCAAGAAAGAAGAGCGCATAAACAGTCCATTTGATGATGGACATACGCACAGGGTAATAATATGGCGAGAGAGCTGACCATTGCCTGACAGGGCCTTCTGAGATCAAGGCGCCTGAGGCGGGTAACGATTTCTTTCCAACCACCATGGCCTCAGGGGATAAGAACCTTAATAGAGAGTCAGGTAATGGAATAACCTGAAAAAAGAGGAAGATTAAAAGAATAAAAAAGGCAAAATTAAGGCTGTTTTTTGGGAGATAAAATTGGTATACACCACTTCTGATCTCTTTTCTTATATTTTTTTTTACTATTAAAAGACAACCAATCAACACCCCCAGGGACATGATTGTGTAGGCATAGGTGTGGACAGCCCCAAAAAGGAGAGGACTTAAAACCAGGGTGATTAGATAGAGTGTGAAGGAGGCTCTTTCCAAATCCGTTATTGGTTAATAATTATAGGTTAATTGTTTAGAGGTAGAGCGGAGGCGACACAGCGAGCCTAAGGCCTCCTTGACATGGACAGAAAAGGGAACATTTGCTCCTTTTTCCATTTCATTCACTCATAGACATATCCGGAAAGGGGCTGGATCTACTTGAGTTGAAACCGGATGGGTATCTCTACCCACAGCTCAACTAACTCATTCCCTCTCTTTGCAGGGTGAAAGAGCCAATTTCTAACCCCCTTTATGGCGGCCCTATCCAAAACTTCGTAGCCACTTGATCGGGCCAAGCGGATAGATCCTGCCCTACCATCCTTCTTTACCAAAACCTCAAGCAACACCTTTCCTTGATACCCCCTCCTCCTTGCTAGCAAAGGATATTGGGGAGGGGTATTCTTCCGGTACATAGGCAGGGCATGGGTAATGGGAGTATGAGAAGGTGAAAAGACCTCTTCTTTTTTGATGGTAGGGAGATCAACCGGTGAAAGTTGGGCAAGGGTTGCATCTATCTTTGGTGGTCTCTCTTTAGCTATTGATTTTTCCGCCTGCCCGCTAATGCCTCGCTGTGGCAGGCGGGGTTGAATTCTCTCCTTAACCTTATTCCTCGGCTTGACTCGAGGTTTTGGTTTGACATTTCTTTCTCTCTCCTCTTTCAAGGTGGACCTCTCAACAATTATCGACGGGCGCTTGACTGTCAAAGGTCTTTTGGCTGGTTGTGGTCTCACTATATCAATGGTCAGGGTTTTTGGTAGGTCCCTGATAGGAATAGGTCTCTTGAACAAGCTAAAATCAACCCACGCCAAAACTGTATGCAGGATCAGGGCTAACAAGAAACCAGGCAGAAGCGATCGACTCACGGTTGGCTCTCCATCGCGGTCTGCAATGAAATCCTACTGAGGCCAGCCATCCTTATCTGGTCCAACACCTTGACCAGCAGCTGGCAGGAGACCCTCTTATCAGCAAAAAGGAGGACTCCCGCGGTATCTTGTTCTCTTGCCCTGAGCTTTAAGAGTCGAGCAAGATCTTTCAAAGGTATCCGATTTTTGTCCAGCAATATCTCACCACTATCCTCGATGGTCACGGACAGTAGCAACTCTCTTTCTATCCTGGCGGAGGAAGAAGCGGGTAAACTGACAGATACCCCCCTGTGAACAGCCATAGAGAGCATTGCATAGATAAAGAAGACCAGGAGAAGAAAGACTATATCAATCAGGGGAAGAATCTCTATCCTGGCCCTCCTCTGCTCTCCAATATTAACCTTCATGGGATTTGCCCTCGAGTTCAGGGTTATTGTTTGATTGATTAAGTCTCTCATAGACTATTTCCAGGCTTGTAGCGTACTTCTCTATGGCAGCCGCTGCCTTCTCTACCCTGGAATTGAAGTAGTTAAAGGGAAACAGGGAAAGAATGGCTATTCCTAATCCGGAGGCGGTTGTTATGAGGGCCTGAGCAATACCAGCAGTTACTGCCTGTGGCTCCTCGATCCCCGCACTTCCCAGGATTTCAAAGGAAAGAATAATCCCTATTACCGTCCCAAAAATGCCCAGCAGCGGGGAAACGGTGATCATGGTGTCAAGGATGGGAAGATGCTGTCTCATCCTGTCTAATTCATCCGAAGCGGCTGTCTCCATCGCCTTTGACATGCTAAACTCCCTGTGGAGGATACCTGCTACCAGTATCCTTATGATGAAGTCCTTTGAATTTCCGATTCTTGCCCTCACGGCTACCCAATCACCTCCTTCGGCCAATGACAGAACCTTATCTACGAGGGTCCGATCCCTTCTACGATCCTCAACTATCCAGAATATTGCCCGCTCAATGATCACGGTCAGGGCCAGTATTGAGCAGATCAGAAGTGGATACATGATGGGCCCACCTTTGATAAATACATCAATCATACCATCTCCTTCTTATTCTCTCCTCTCCTTGAAAGAACCGTAACACGAGGAGTTTTGCTAATCGGGTTTTTGTCAACGAGCACCGGACATTGGTATACGGTACTTATCGTATCAGCGGTGATCACCTCAGAAGGTTCACCTATCTTATAGACACTTCCTCGATTCAAAAGAAGCATCCTATGGCAGTATTGTGCAGCCAGACTGATATCGTGGGAAACAATAATTACGCTCAGTCCCTGTGTCTGGGTCAAAGATGCAATAAGTTCAAATATCTCCACCTTGTGCCGTATATCGAGGAAAGATGTCGGTTCATCCAGCAGGATTATTTGAGCCCTCTGGGTCAATGCCCTGGCAATCAGTACCCGCTGTTTCTCTCCTCCCGACAACTCATGTATGGAGCGCCTCGCAAGATCAAGGGTACCGGTGAGCCGCATAGACTGATGGGCTATTTCCAGATCTTCTTTCCCCTCAAACGGAAAGAGGCCCGAATGAGGGAAACGACCCATAAGCACTACCTCAAAGACTGAAAAAGGAAATCGAAATGTTGTCTCCTGGGGTACCATGGCTATCTGCCTGGCAACATCACCCCTTCTATAACTGGACATCGGTTTATTCAGGAGTAAGATCTCTCCTTTCTGTATCTTGAGAAGGCCATCCATAACCTTCAACAAGGTGCTCTTACCTGAACCGTTCGGGCCTATCATCCCTACAATCTCACCCCTTTTAAGGTCAAAATCTATCCCTTCAAGACACCATTGGTCGTCATAGCTGAAGTAGACACCTCTAAGGCTCAGCCCTGAGTCCATTGGCTACCTCTCTGTTTTAGAAGATATATAAAGAAGGGGGCCCCTAAAAAGGCGGTTACGACTCCTACCGGCAGTTCACTGGGTGATAGTATTATCCTTGCCAATGTATCGGCAGCTATCAAGAAAACAGCACCTCCGAGAGCAGAAGCCGGTATCAAGAGCCTGTGATCAGGACCAAGCAACATCCTCATGAGGTGTGGTACGATCAGGCCAACAAAGCCTATTATTCCGGAAAAAGATATAACCATACCAGTGATTAACGATATTCCGAGGAATGATATCCACTTTAACAATTCTACCTCGACGCCCATCTGAAGGGCAGACTCCTCCCCTCCTACGATAAGATTGAGATGACGGGAAAAGACATATAGGATACCTGAGACGATGAGGATAACGGGAAGGCCTATTGATAGGTGAGCGTATCTGCTCTGTGAAAGGTCACCATACAGCCAGAAAAGCATGGAATGAAGCCTGCTATCACCGGTAGTGGTAATGAAAAACATTATTACTGCGGTAAAAAAGGCGTTAACAATTACTCCGGTCAGAAGTAAGGTCGATGATTCCAGCCCTCCATGACGGCTGCTTATGCCCATCACCAGTAAGATCGTAAACAAGGCACCCATGAAGGAGAGAAGGGGTACACCAAGGCCGAACCCAAGACCAAGGGCAATTCCTATAATGGCTCCTACTGCGGCTCCACTTGAGACACCAAGTATAAAAGGCTCTGCCAGGGGGTTCCTCAGCAGGGCCTGGAATACGACTCCGCCAATGGAGAGTGTAAAGCCAACCAGGCCAGCCAGCAAAATCCTCGGCAATCGTATCTTAAACAGAATCATCCATGCCGTTTGGTCAACCGATTTATAACCAGCGACCCATGTCAGAACCTCCCTTAAAGAAATCTTGGCAGGGCCCAGGCTGAGAGAAATAAGGGCTATACCAATCAGGACCCCTGATAAGATAAGCCCTGTAGTTATTACCCTTAAAGGAGTCATCCCCTGTCCGCTCGTGCCTCCCTGCCTGCAACGCTCTCGCCTGCGAGGCAGGCGGGTCTGGTCTTCACTGCCTCTCATACCATTCTATCTCTGGATGTATTAATCTGGCCATCTCCTCCAAGCCTCTGACTATTCTTGGGGCAGGCCTATCTATCAGGTCAGAATCTAGGAGATAGACATTCCCCTTCCTGACAGCTGGTAACGTGGGCCATTGAAACCATTGCTTTCTGGCCCTCTCAAACTCCCCTCCTCTTTTCATAGATGAGATGATTATCACATCTGGTCTTTTTCCTATTACCTCCTCCATGTTGAGTGTTGGATAGGTAATAGGCTGATCCCCGGTCATATTCCACCCGCCAGCCAGCTGGATTATGTCATGGTGTATGGTGTTTCGATTTACGCTCATGAGGGGTCTCACATTGATCAGCAAAAGGACTCGCGGCCTTCCTTTCTTTTCTACTGCCCTCACGACCCTGACGACCCTCTCTCTCAGATAACCAACCAGCCTTTTTGCCCTATCAGGTACTCCACATATCTCCCCTAACCTCTCCATAGTGTCTAAAACCTGACTTATCCTTCGGGGATTGACAACATAGACCGGGATACCGGCTTCTTCCAGCATTTCGACATCCCCTCTCTTGTTTCCATCAGCCGTACCGATGACAAGATCGGGATTGAGCGTTATTACCTTTTCAACATTTATGTCTGTATAGGCACCCACCTTTGGCTTCTTCTTGGCCTCCTCCGGAAAATAGCTAAACCTGGTGACACCTACAAGCCTATCACCTAATCCGAGAAAATAGATCATCTCCGTAATGCTGGGCGCTAAAGAAATGATCCTCATGGGGAGAGGGCATAGCATTACATACCTGCCCAAGGAATCGTGGAAGACCGCTGCATGTGACAACAGAGGCGAGGAAAAGAGTAGAATCATCAAAAGCAGTATCGGATAAACCTTCATATGGAAATGCCATCTCGTCTGGGTCATTATCACCTTTGGCTGTCTCCCTCAGGTCATGACGGTTATGCCATGATTGTCTTTGAGCTCTCCGAGGCGTAGGCTCTATGAGCCGGAGGCCAGCATGACTTCAAAAAAAATCCTTAAATCCAGATGGATTTAAGGACTGCACCCTGTTTCCTTGATCCTTAAACAACCGCCTTTTAGCGGCATAATACTACCATAGTGGCAGGTCTTCTGACTCCCCCGCCCTCTTAGCGACCTTCCCATCCCGACTTATTGGAACAGTGGCATACAACTGCTAAAAGGGTTCCCCTTTCTTATCAATAGAGAAAAGGGCAGGGTTACAGCGGCGGGACCGTTCCCGCTTTTAACGGGATTCCCTTTTAAACTATTTCGGTACCACTAACGGCAGATCAAAGATAGATAATTTTTGCCCTAATTTATAAGGAAAGTGGGTTAAAATCTCCTCATCTTCTTTCGGAGTCTTTTGGCAGCCTTTGCCTGTTTCTTTTTCTTCTGTACGCTCGGCTTATCATAAAATCTTCTTTCCTTTATCTCCGAGTAGAAACCCTCCTTTGAAAGCTTTCTCTTCAGATCCCTTACGGCCTTTTCTATCTGATTATTATATACGACTACCTTCATAGAATTAATGCTATTTGGCTAAGCGCTCGGATAGCTTTTTCCGGGCTCTTAGCCCTGTTACAATTCACCTCCCTCTTTCAAAAAATAAATTCTTGGGGAGATTGGATCGGCCTCTTCTCCCCCTTTCTACCACAGACAGAACACGGCTTTAATTATATATGTGACTCGATAATTGTCAATGTTTTTATTTTCCCATTAAATCCTCTCCAATCTCGAAATAGATTCTATGTGATAGGTATGTGGAAATAGATCGATCGGCTGAACCTCTTCTACCCTATACCGCTCCTTTAGAAGAGCGATATCCCTGGCCAGTGTGGCAGGGTTGCAGGAAATGTAAATGATTCTATCAGGCAGCAATCGAAGGATCTGTTCTATCACCTTCCTGTGCATCCCTGTTCTTGGTGGATCAGCAACTAACAAATCTACGTGAATGGTAATTTGAGGCAACAACATCCCCACATCTCCACACAGAAATTCACAGTTATCTGTCCCGTTCAACTCACAATTCCTCCTTGCGTTTGCTATGGCACTATTGGATATATCCATGCCGATTATCCTTGAGGCCTGGCCAGCTACATAGATAGAGACTGTCCCTATCCCGCAATAAAGATCAACAACGATCTCCTTTCCTGTTAAAGAGGCAAAATCCCTTACCGCCTGATACAATCTGTGGGAAAGAGGGCTATTGGTCTGGAAAAAGGAATTTGCAGATATCTCAAAGGTAAACGCCCCTATTCTATCCCTGATATTCCTCTCACCTGCCAGGACTCTCTCCCTCTCGCCAACTGCTGTCCCTCCTCTTGTGGTATTGATATTGTTTACGAGAGAAGCGATTTCCCTGAATCCATCCTTAAGGACTGAGGCTAAGCCCTGAACAGGGGGATCCCTCTCCTCACTCGTTACTACATTCACCATCCATTCGTTGAAGGCAAAGGAATGGCGTATCATGAGGTAGCGCCAAAATCCCTGATGGCTTCTAAGCCCATAGACAGGTACTCCACTATCCTTTGCGTATCTCCTTACCTCCCGTAATATCTCATTGCCTTTTTCTTTCTGAAGAAGGCACCCCTCAATATCTATGATCTTGTCAAAAGTGCCTGGTATGTGAAGACCGAGAGCAAAATCTCTATCATCCCTTTTCTTATCTCTCTCTTCAGGTAGAAACCATCTCTTGTCTGAAAAGGAGAATTCCATCTTATTTCTATACCCAAATATCTGGGGAGAGGGTAGAACGTGGTGTATCTGAAAATCAGTGGCCTTGCCAATATGGTTCAGTGAATCCTCAACAAAGGTTTGCTTGTACGCCAACTGTTTTTCATACTCAATGAACTGCCAGTTACAGCCACCGCAATAATCGCTGTAAGGACAGGGGGCAGTGGTTCTATATGGTGAGGCCTCTGTCACCTCCAGGACCCTTGACTCGGCGAAGTTCTTCTTAACCCTGACCACCCTTGCAATAACCCTGTCACCTGGAACGGCCTTATCCACAAAAATTGCCATATTGTTGAGATGGGCAAGTCCCCTGCCACCATAGACAACCCTTTCCACTGTCAACGCTATGGTATCTCCCTTTCTAATATCCATGGGCCTACTGCTTTTTTTTGGAATTTCAGATTCTTTTCTCGTGCCTCTTATGGTACCTTGAAACACAACGTAAGGCAAATGCTGAGCTACCTATCCATAAATCCGACACTCGTTAGACTTGGTCCCCTCCAGATCCGGTGGTATGGGCTCATGTATATCCTTGGTTTCATGGCCTCTTATCTTCTGGTAAGGTATCAAATAAGAAAAAAAGGGCTTGATATTGATATAGATATAGTAAACAAGCTCTTTTTCACTCTGATAATTGGCCTTATCATAGGAGCCCGTCTCGGTTACGTTGTCTTTTACAATCTTCCCTTTTGCCTCATCCACCCGTTAAAACTATTTGCTCTCTGGGAAGGGGGCATGTCCTTTCACGGTGGACTGATTGGTGTTATGGTCTCTGGCCTCATGTATGTGAGAAGGCACCGGGTCAGTTTCTTTGAATTTGCCGATCTTATTGCCGTGACTGCTCCCATTGGCTTAGGCCTTGGAAGGCTTGGTAACTTTCTTAATGCCGAGCTCTACGGTAGGGTAACCGCTCTCCCCTGGGGCATGGTTTTTCCATCAGGTAGAGATCTTCCGCGGCATCCATCTCAACTCTACGAGCTTTTCCTTGAAGGGATTCTCCTCTTCACAGTCATGTGGTGGATGAAGGACTTCCCTTTTAGAAAAGGAACGCTCTTCTGTTTATTTCTTTTCCTCTATAGCATCTTTAGGTTTTTCGTTGAGTTTCTCCGGGAACCAGACCCACAGCTTGGCCTTGTCTTTTCATTTATGACCATGGGCCAGGTCCTCTCTGTCTTGATGGGCATCGGGGGCTTGGTCTTATTCTTCTTGAGACCTGAAAAGAAAAAAACTGCGTAGTCTTCTCTTAATCCACCTTCTTTTCTTCTTCCACCTCAAAGGTAGCTACCTTGCCTATCCCCAGAAGTCTAAAGAAAAGCATCGCTCTCTTGTCTTCATCCAGATCCTCATAAATGAGTCTCAAACCCCAACATTGTGATTGGTAGTCTATCCAATAGCTATTCTCAATATCGTGCTTCATGTTGAGATCCCTTCTCGCTTGTGCCCCAACGGAGAAACCATACAGCAGATTCATTGTCAATTCATAGTTCAGATTTCTGGTAGAATCTCTGGCATACACATAGTCAATTGAGTAACTATCCTGCCTGCCACCACTTCTTTTGACTGTTAGATCCAGGCCAACGATCCCGGATGAGATATACTCCTTATAGTGATTCCAGGTAGCGCTGGCTGTAAGGTTAAGGGCTGGATAGGGGGTTAAACTTAAACTAGCATTGAGAGGACTAAAGGGCTCCCTCTTCTCACCAGGCGCGTTCTCCTCTGTTGCCTCGTCGATGTCATAGCCTTGGGTAAGGATGAAATTTGCGCTCTGTGAGTAGGTTGACCTGCCTTTTTCATCTTGCCTGCGTGCATCAAAGTAATTATCGAGAGAAAGGGAGACTGAATTGAGCCTGCTATAGGTATCTACCTCTTCAAACCACGGTCTATAGTCATCCTTTTTCTGGTATGGCCTCAAGGTATATGAAAGGGTTGGCTGAAATTTGTGTTTTATGCTCTTTATGTTCCCTTCCTTTAAATAAAATATTCTATCTAATATTGTGGATACCCTCAACCCCAGTTCGTAGGCATCCTTCTCCTGCTTACCTTTGTGTCCCTCATATTCCTCAAGCCACTGGTAGGTGACAAAATACTTGATTGATGGCTCAAGCTCTAGGTAGGGAATGGGCCACAAGGGGTAGCTGACAGAGGGAGAAAGGGCCAATCTTCGTCCCCTCTGACCGGTATCCCGGTAAATAAAACCGTAATCAGAATCAAGGGAAAAGAAAATGGGTAGAAAAAAAATCCTCTTTGGAAGAATTGTCAGATCTAGATCTCCAAGAGGTTGCGCAGTCGTATCCCCTTCCGGGTGCTCCGGCCTCTGGTAAAAACCGCTCAAGGCCTGCAGCGAGTAATCCTGGAAATCCCTGCTGATCCTTAGAGCCGATCGCCTGGTGGGTGAATGGATTTCATCTAAGGGCCTCCCGGACTCCTTGTCCAGTTCCGCCCTGGATTCAAACCCCAGAGGAGGCTCCTTAAACTCCCTCAGGTAGTCATAATCACTTACGAAATCCACATCGAGCCTCGAGACTATCTCGAGTGGAAACTCCTGGTCAGAGCGCCCTCTAAACCAGTACCGCTTTTTATTATCCCTCGGATATGGACTGATCTTAAGATCATCCTCAGAGTTCATATCCTTTTTTTCTGTCTTATCAGAAATGGTATCATACAAGAATGCCCCCTTCGAATCAGCCCCGGTGATATAACGAAACTCAATGCCATGTTTTACGCCCCTTCTTCTTATGTAGCGTTCGAAAAAGGTGGCGTCGGTCTGATCAGAAATAGCCCAAAAGAATGGGAGCTCGAAATCAAGGTAGTCCCTCTTAGAGTAACCTATGCTCGGTGGTAGAAACCCAGTCTGTCTCTTCCTCTTAGCTGGAAAAATAATGTATGGGAAATACAAAAGGGGGACACGCCTCACAAAAAATGCTGCATTCTTGACAGTCCCGTAACCCTCAATTGTCACCTTTACCTCTGATCCAGTAATGGACCAGGCCGGGGTCTCCCCATCGCACGTTGTGATCCTGCAACCCTTGATAATATATGTTGCAGGGCCTGTCTTCCTTATTTCCTTACCTTGAAGGTAGTAGTGATTGGTCCTCAGGAAAAGACTCCCATCTACTAGATGGCCTGTTTTGTCATTAAGGTTAAATGTCCCCTTATCACACCTTAAGATATCGCCTGCTGAGGACAGTTTTACATTTCCCTCAGCCCTGACCAATCCAGACCTCCTATCATATGTCACCCTGTCTGCCGTAAGAATTTGATCTGCCTTTGAAATAACTACCTCTCCTTCTGCCACATAGAGGTCTTCCTCTGCCAGGTTAAGTATCCTGTTGGCTGTAATATGCCAGGGTATTGATTCTCCTCCGGCTGCAGAGCGGCCTTCTGCTTTAGGAAGACCAATAACGGTCATCGATATCATAAGAAAAATCCGAAGTATGGTACGGGATAATCCTCTCCCGCCCTGATTCAAAACGACAGCCTTTAAGAATGTCACCGACATCCTTCCTGTATAGCTCCTGCCCGGGAGAATGGTCCCTTTTTTCAAGGGGATTCGCATAGAGGTTCAAATATCTTCAATTGGGTGGCCTATAGGGTCAAGATACGATTTTGCCTCACCAACGGTAAAGAGAGAGCCGGTAATCAATATCAGATCCCTTTTGTCAGCCAGATCTCTGGCCTTCTCAATGGCTGTCGATAGAGGGAACTGTACTTCCCCGGCCTTTCCAAATCCCTTGGCCATGTCCATTACACAGTGAGGATTGGCCGCCCTGTAATAGGTCGGTCTGGTATAGATTACTCTGGTGGCCAGAGGTACAATCTCTCTAAGGATATTTGAGATATCCTTGTCCTCCATCACACCAAAAACCAAAATCAGTTGTCTGAAATCAAAATCATTCCCGATTGAGTGTGCAAGCGATCTCATGGCTGACGGATTATGCGCACCATCAAGGATAATTGTAGGATTCGAAGAAACCTCCTCTAGCCTGCCATGCCAGATAGGATCAGCAAGGCCTGATCGAATGGCCCTATCTGAAATGACAAGACCTTTCTCCTTTAATATCTCCACAGTCAATAAGGCCAAGGCGGCATTTCTATGCTGGAATCGCCCCCTAAGGCCAAGCTCGAGATTCTTGAATCTTTTTCTTAGACCGTAATACCATAAAAGTCCTGATGGTAGTCTGCGATAGCGGACATCATGCCCCACCCTCCAGAAAGGGGCGCCTCTTTCCCTGCACAGGGACTCAAATAGACTGACTACAGAGGGTTGATCCACGGCTGTTGCCACATCAATCCCTTTCTTTATTATGCCGCCCTTCTCTTTTGCAATGTCGATAATAGTATCGCCCAAGAATTCCCGGTGCTCTAGGCCAATAGTGGTAATAATGGAGACCATTGGAGTAATTACATTGGTGGCATCGAGACGCCCACCCATTCCCACCTCTATGATACCGAGATCAACATGGTTGCGGAAAAAAAAGATGAGTGCCATGGCAGTGGTCAGTTCAAAGAAGGTTGGTGGCTCCTCCTGCCTTATAACCTCCTTTAATTCCCTGATAAGTGAGGCAGCCTGGCCCTTTCTGATGCACTCTCTGTCAATCCGAAACCTTTCGGTAAAGCTAACCAAATGGGGTGAGGAGTAAAATCCGACCTTCAGACCCGACTTCATCACTATAGATTCCAGCATAGCCCCTACAGACCCCTTACCATTGGTACCAGCAATATGGATGTATCTCTGGCCACGATGGGGATTTCCAAAGGCCTTTAAAAGCTTGGATGTCTTTGAGAGACCAAACTTAATCCCGAATTTCTGGAGGCTATATAACCAGGAAACCAATTCCTCATAGGAAAAATTTTGCCTTTCTATGTCTTTAGCTTGACTTACCACGTTCTTCTCCTAAAATGGGCCATACTCTTTTTGATTTCCTTCACCCAAGAGGTCTAGTTGAGCGTGCTCTATGCTGTATAATCAAAGGTGGAGATGGGAATGATACTAAAATTTACATGGTGGCACAATCTATATTTCTTTTGATGATTAATCAAAGAGGGGATGATGGCCAAGATTGCAACAGGTTTGGATCAATTTAAGGAAGAGCCTTGGAAACGATTCAGGGGTCAATCCTTAGGGCTATTAGCTAATCAGGCCTCTGTAGATCATAATTTGCAGAACGCGAAAGATGTAATCTCAATTCTTCTTCCCGGACAGCTCAAGATCCTTTTCGGACCCCAACATGGATTCAGGGGCGAAGATCAGGACAATATGGTTGAGACAGAAGACTATCTCGATACGGAGCTCCATATCCCGGTATTCGGCCTCTATGGAAACAGAAGAGATGCCCTGTCCGATATCCTCGACACGATAGATCTTCTTATCATAGATCTACAAGATGTGGGGACAAGGGTGTATACCTTTATCACTACCATGCTTTACGCTCTTAAAGGAGCTGCCAGGGCAGGAAAGAGGGTTCTTGTCTTAGACAGGCCGAACCCTTTGGGTGGAATGATAGTAGAGGGAAATCTCTTGCGCCCCGAATTTTACTCTCTTGTGGGACCATTCACTCTTCCCATGCGCCACGGAATGACTATGGGAGAGCTCGCACACCTCTTTAAGGATGCCTTCAAGATTGACTGTGATATCACGGTCCTTCCTCTCAAGGCCTGGCACCGGCACATGTTATGGAAGGATACAGGGTTAACATGGATCATGCCTTCCCCAAATATGCCTCTCTTAGAGACTGCTCTAGTTTATCCGGGTCAGGTTATGTGGGAGGGTACAAATATCTCAGAAGGAAGGGGGACATGCCGCCCTTTCGAGATATTTGGGGCACCTTTTATCAACCCCTCCATACTCAAAAAGGGATTAGTACCTAAAGACACTGAAGGATGTTATTTCAGGGAACACTACTTTAGGCCTACATTCAACAAATGGAAGGGGGAACTCTGCGGCGGCGTTATGATTCACGTATCAAATCCTAACATCTACAGACCTTATCGGACATCACTTGCCTTGCTCAAAATAGTTTTTGAAACCTATAGAGATGAGTTCGCCTGGCGGAAACCACCGTATGAATATGACTTCAAAAGGCCCCCAATAGACCTTATTCTCGGGGATTCTTCAATAAGGGCTACGTTAGAAGAGGGAAAGGATATTGAGAAGCTCCTGGAGGATTGCTCTAAAGAGTTGGAGGGTTTCCTTAAATCAAGAAAGCCATACCTGATTTATAAGGAATAAGAGTAACTACATTTCACCAATTCTTTTCCTGGCGATCTCCGCCTCCTTGGTGTTTGGAAATTGCTTAACCAATTTCTTAAATACGAGACTGGCGGTCGTCTTATCCTTTATTTTCTCAAATGCGAATCCCTGATGGAGCATAGCTGGAGGAACCTTGTTTCCCTTTGGATAGCCGTTGATGACTCTTTGATAGGCCAGAATCGCCTCCTCGTACTTCCCTAAGGCCCTGAGACACTCACCGATCCAGAAATGGGCATTATCTGCGAGGTCAGATTCGGGGTACGACTCCAGAAAGCCTTTGAAATCTGCTATAGCCTTCTCATACCGACCACCTTTATAGTATCCCAATGTCCTATCATAGGCTTCCGATTCCGTTAGTTCCTTTTTCTGAGGAGCAGAACTATCGTTTTTTCCAATCTCCTGAGTAGGCGAGGTCTTTTCTAAAGCAGCCTTTTCCTCGATAGCCGCTATCTCGGAATTTACATAATTCTCAAGGCTCTGTATCCTTAATTTTAGGTCCTCGGTCACAAGAGAAAGTTCTTTCATCTGGGATGCCATAGCATCCTCTTTGGAAGTATCTTCCTCGATAGTGCTTTTCAACAGATGAGACAGCTCCTCTACCCTGCCGGTCAATCCTTGGATATTATCTCCTATTCCCCCAAGGTCCGCCCCAAGCTGGGCGAGACTTAAGCGGAGAGACTCCTGATCCTCCTTCAAAATCCTTTCTGTTTCCCTGTGCCGAGCCTCGTTTGCCTCAATCGCCTCTTTCAGTTCCCTTATGGATTTCTCGGCCCCCTTGCCATCCTTCTTTGTTTGTCGAGAAAGGGCGTTAAGTTGCCTACTTAGATTGATTATATCCTTCTGGGAGGCGCAGGAGGTCACCAAAAAAATAACGGCCGGAAGAAAAATGAGAGATTTTCTAATTACGTTAGCCATCCCTTTACTTCTCTGCCCAACCCCTTCATCCCGAACCGTCTAAAGCTACATCAGGGGCCTCTTGTTCTTCACATAGTAACCGGCCGTGATTGTGGGAGGAAAAAGCCAGTTTTCTATACCCCTAAAGAAAAAGAGCTTTACCTCCCGGATACAAGAATTTGAGAGTGACTATTTCTTCATAATCACGAAGTCATCGCGTCTGTTCTGGGACCATGAATCTTCATTCTGGCCTACGGCAAGAGGTCTCTCCTCACCATAGCTTATGGTCTCTATCCTGTCAGGCGAGATTCCGAGAGAGGCGAGGAATCCCTTTGCACTTTCAGCCCTTCTTTCCCCCAAAGCAAGGTTGTACTCGTTGGTACCCCTTTCATCACAGTTACCCTCAATCCTTATATGGACATTGGGGTTATCTTTCAGGAATTCTGCCTTTTCCGTCAGGGTGGGTCTGTATTCTGGCCTGATGAAAGACTTATCAAAATCAAAATAGACTGGCTCCGCCTCAAGTCTTATGCCTCCTCTATCCTCCCAGACCTTTTCCTCGGCCTCCTTCTTCTTGGCTATCTCCAACTCCTTAGGCTTCTCAATCCTGGCCTCCTCTACCTTCTTAACTTCCTTTTCTTCTTCCGCCTTGACTTCCTTTGCCACTTCCACTGCTGCCGGCTTTTCCTCTTCAACCTTCGCTGCCTCCTTGACAGGCGCCGTGATCTCTTTCTCCTCTCCTACCACCTGTTTCTTGGCACATGAGCACAGCAAGAAAACGGATGAACATGCAAAGACCCCAAGTGTTGCAATTACTAAATTCCTCTTCATGGCTCTATCCCTCCTTGTTTTTGGTTCATACACCTGAATTTTCCTTATTCATAATTCTCTATATACCATCTCTGAATTTCAATTTCAAGTATTTACATAAAAAATAATATTTTTTTTAAAAAAAACATGGGTCACTATTCGAAATGTTGAGCCCATGCAGGGGAAAGTTGATCTCCTTTCAAGAAGGTTACCTTTCTTTGATTTTGACCATTGGCGTTAGCAATAAAGATATGGTAATCGCCGCCTGTTCTGTTTGAACTGAAAGCAATATACCGGCCATCTGGAGACCAGCACGGATCCTCATTATTGCCTTGATCTTGAGTAACTCTCTGCAGTTCCTTTCCGTCTGGTGAGATAGTATATATGTCGAAGTGACCATCTGAAGAACTAGCAAAGGCTATCCGATCAAGCTTTGACCATGCTGGTGAGGTATTATAGCTACCTTCAAAGGTTAATCTCTCTATCTGGTTGGTAGTGAGGTCAAGGATATATATCTGCGGCGAGCCAGACCTGTTGGAAACAAAGGCCATCCTCTTGCCGTCAGGGGAAAAGGTCGGAGACACATCGATCCCCCAATTCTTGGTCAGCCGCTTCAATATCTTGCCTGTTATGTCAATTAAAAAGATGTCCGGATTCCCACTGATGGTAAGTGTCAGGGCAAGCTCTTTTCCATTTGGCTTCCAGGCGGCAGCGATATTTAGTCCTTTTCTATCTGAGATCTTTGTAACCGATCCCTTAACCACATCATGCATGAAAAGTACCGTGCTGGAATTACGGAAAGAGGTATAAATCATCCTATCCCCTAAGGGAGACAGTTGTGGGGAAAGGCTTATCGTATCGTAATGAGTTAGTCGCTTCACGTTATGCCCATCATAGTCGCACAGGTAAATCTCTTTATGACCGGTGGAGGTCCCAACAAAGGCCATCTTGGTCAAGAATGGCCCAGGATGACCGGTCAATGTAAGGATGATCTCGTTGCCGAGGCGATGCATCAGGTATCTTGCTTGCTTAACTGGCGCCAATACCCGTTTTCCATAGAGTTGCTTACCAGAAAAGACATCAAATAATCTTACCACTACCTTTAGCTGTTGGCCAATACATTCATAGCCACCCTTCAAGAGGAGTTCGGCCCCAATGACAGACCAATCCTTAAAACGGATGCTATCGCGTGTAATCCCAGAGTTTGGCCCTTCAATAAAAGAGCCCTTATCCAGTGGCTTAAAATAACCACTGAGATCACAATCGTTAGATATAATCCCGGGAAGTGTGCTGCTCAGGTCTGGATGTCCATTTGTCTTACCTAAGTATTTAAAATCGGGTATGGCGATAGATATCCTCCTCATTGAAGGAGCGGTTATGTCTATATAAAGCTTGCCCTGTACTCCCTCTGTTTGCACAAGGATACCTATCCATAGGACCAAGATCCATAGAAGTGTACGGAAGGCGGCTTTAATACTACATAAGATCTTTGAGGCTAAAATTGATTTCAACTTCCTCATGGCTCTTCCTGTACCCAGGTGGAAATCCAGGGAGAGGATCTGATTTCTCTATAGCCTTCAGCACAGAATCATCAAAGAGGGCATTTTCAGATCTCCTCTTAAACCGAGTCTTTAGAATCTTTCCGTCACTTCTGACAGTCACCAAAATTACTGCCTCAGGGATTTTCTCTCTCTTTAGATTAACAAGGGCGACCGGGTAGGACCAGTTATTCTTGATAGCACTTTCAATCTCCATCTGATAGAGTTGAATACCCTTACCTATACCCGAAGACATGCCAGACAGCGTAGACAGCCCGGACAGCCCGCCCTTTTTTTCCACCCTAAAGAGGGCACTACTATCTCCTCCAGATTTATCGAGCTTACCGGGGGTCTTTTCGGGTCGACCTGCCTTCTCCTTTGCTACCCTTCTCTCAATCTCAGATAGTGTCTTTTGGAGGTCATTTGGCTTTTCCTCCTCTACCTTTCTTTCAATCTTAGATATGGCCCTATCAATAAGCTCTGAAGGAGGAAGAGATTTATTTCTGTCTTTTGGTATCGACTCAGGGGAAACTCTTTTTGCTACAATAGGGGCAGTCCTTTTCTTCTTAACGGCAATCCGCTGGGTCTTATCTTCTAATATATGAGATGTTCCCTTTCTTCTGGCTACCCCTCGTGCTTTGGTCCTACTCCCAGCTCCTGATTGGGATCCAATGGCCCCAGCCCTGACCTTTGACGGAGATCCAACGAGCTCAACATGATACACCCTTTCCTCCAGAGATGGATAGTTGATAGTGGGTTGTGGAATGAATAGGGCTGTAGAGAAAACAGCTAAGTGAAGACAGAAGGATAGGGCCATCATCTGGACCCATCTGTCTTCCCTTAACCCTGAATTAGCGATAGACCGTGGTGCTCTCATTTGTGTGGAGGCTCGGTTATCATTCCCACTTTGGTAATTCCAGCCTCTTTAACCTGAGACATAACCTTGATTACAAAGCCATAAGGCACATCCTTATCACCCTGTAAGAGGATCTCCTTTTCCGCTCTATTGGCGAATATCTTTTCTAGCTTTTCCTTGAGCGACTTCAATTCAACCTTATAGTCTTCAATGAGAATGACTCTTTGTTTAGTTACCGTTAATATCAAGGGGTCTTCCTTGGTTTTTATACTTTTGCTTTCGGTTTTGGGAAGATTCACCTTGACCCCATGCATCATCATGGGCGCTGTCGCCATAAATATGATGAGCAATACCAACATCACATCAACCAGCGGTGTTACATTGATATCCGATAAGTAATCGTGCCTGCTCTCTCCCACATCCATTACTATTCGCCTCTTGCCCTTTCCATTGAGGCCCTCTTCATTAATCCTCTCTCCAGTGAACCCACAAAGTCAGAAATGAAATTCCCGGTCTCTATCTCAAATGCCCTTATCCTGCGGTTGAAATAATTGAAGGCCACAACCGCCGGTATAGCTGCTGCCAAGCCTGCTGCTGTAGCAATAAGGGCCTCAGCTATACCAGGGGCCACAACCGCCAAACTGGCAGAGCCTTTTATGCCTATAGACCTGAAAGAGCTCATTATACCCCAAACAGTCCCAAACAGCCCGATAAAAGGCGAGGTATTGCCGGTCGTGGCCAGGAAGGTTAGTCCTCTTTCCAAACGAGAGGTTTGGGTAGATAAGGCCTTTCTAACAGCCCTCTGAACATTGTCGACAACCGGTTGCTGTGATTGGAGAATCTTATTTTCATCTGGATTACCTTGCAGCATCTTAGATCGGTTAAATTCTGCATACCCAGTCCTGAAAATCTTGGCTAGAGGACTGAAATTGAATATCTTGCTCTCTAAATAGACCTTACTTATCTCTCGGCTGGAGGAGAAAAGCTCCAGAAAACTTTCGTTCTCACCTCTGAACTTCTTAAGCAGCCTTACCTTCATGAAGATTATGGTCCACGAAGCGAACGAGAAAAAGAAGAGGACCAAAAGAACAAACTTTACCATCAGGCCAGCATGAAATACCATCTGAACAATATCGCTTGCAAAAAGACCTGAGCCCAAGAATTGCACAGCATATACCATGAGATATACCTTCACTCCTGATTAATAATTTAATAATAATTACTAATAATAATACGTAATTGAAATATCAAAGTCAACTCAAATACAACTGGCGAGGTAGCAGCATTTTTTCCTTTTAATATTCATGCCTTTTATGATAGTAAAGATAGTGATTTGAGGTCTTTGCAAATATCTTACGGGTATTTCCCTTGATGGACCCTGTGTTACCAAGTGGCAATAAAATGCATGAAAAAAAAATATCCTCTCTCCTTGCTGAAAGAAGGGTCAGAAGATGCCTTGCCTGTGGAACTGAGGATATCAAACCGGGAAGACGTTATTGTTCAAGGCAATGCAGACAGAAGCTGATGTGGGTCCTTTCTCTCTCCAAGGGATTACTCCAAACACTCAATACACGGTATGCAACCTTTTCATTTACCGAACATTGCGTTGCCCTTGATGTGATGCCTACCTGGTCAAACGGCATATCAAGGTTTGTCTATGAAAGGAAATCAGGTTATCCCCCTGCCAATGCCCTTAAAGAGCTAGTCCTTGAGGCTGGCAAGGAATGGTATGAAAAAAGAAGCAGACGGATTTCTCGTAGTTTCGCATCCCAGTCGATTCTCCAAGAAAAGGTTGAACAGAGTATCAATCCTAATTCCATCATGCCGAATACAAACAGAATCCCAAGACTATCCGCTGATCAGAAAAAGGCCCTCAGGCATCTTAGCATAAACATGGACAATCTGGTCTTTGGAGACTATGTCAGGGAGATAAGAAAGGCCTACAGGGGAATGGCAAAGGTTTATCATCCTGATAAAGGTGGCGATGGTGAGAGGTTCAAGGAAATAAACAGGGCCCATGAACTTATGATACAATGGACAAGGGATCCTAAGTTCCAATCAAATAGTGCATTGCCCGGATGCTGGTCCTATAATGGCTACAGGAACAGATGGTCACCCCCTTTATGGCATTGATCCTCATGACCACGGCTCTTTGTGAGGGATGGTCCTGATCCTGGAGCCACCGGGCGGGATCGAACCGCCGACATCCTCATTACGAGTCGGATTCAGAGGATTTTCAGAACATACCGAAATAACTTAACTATTTGTTTTTCTTACCTTTGAGGAGTATAAACAATAGAACGAAAATAAGCTAAAAAATCAATTACTGTCACATTTTGTCACAAAC
>JABXJY010000051.1 GCA_013375385.1 Desulfobacterales bacterium | reverse complement strand
TTCGTTGACTTGTTTCCTCCTCCATTCAATCGGGACGTATAAGTTGGTTTGTCGCGGAATCTCCAGAGGTTGCCTACTATGTCGGTCATCCCTTCCTAGTATTTGGACAGCCCCAGTGAAATGTTCTTCCTTTCCACGGGGTAAAGATTAACAGAATCTTTATAATTTTGGTTTAGCTTTTACCGCCTTGCTCATCTTATTAAACAAAGATTAGCGTTTGCTCTTGTAGTTTATCCCACTTTCCGCCACAGCGTGCTTCGTCGGCCGCTTATTCTGTTGGATTTGGACCCGAACTGAGGCTCCTAACGCTTCAGCAACACGTCGTATCATCCTGAGGGAATGACCTTCATAGCTCGAAGACTCAAGACGGCTGATTTGCTGCTGAGATGTTCCCACGAGCTTGGCGAGCTCTTTTTGAGATAACCCAGATACCTTGCGCAGCGCAGCGAGCTGCATGGCCACATCCCAGGCTTGACCCGCCTCTTTGAAGCGCGTGGCAAAGTCAGGGTCCCTCAACTGTTCTTCAAGATAGCGATCAAAGTTAGTTCGTCCTTTCATGTTGGATTCCTCGCAAGCCAATCCCGTTTTCTTTCCAGGGCAACCTGTCGCTCTCGTGCCGGGAGCGCTCTCGTCTTTTTCCTGAGGCCGTGGACAAGGATGATTCGTTGGCCTTTCATAAAGAAGTATAAGACCCTGGTATTCAGCTTGGCGACGTGCCGCAACTCGAAAAGATCGTCTCCGATAGGCTTTGATAGAGGTGGTCTATGATATTCCCTGTTTCGGAGCTTCGCGAGACCTGCCAGGACCGCCGCAAAATCATCGGGATTGAATTCCTTTAGCTCGTCAAGAAACTCACGGACAGGACATCTGCCCGAGCTTGTTTCATAGAATTCTATGTTAAATTCCATGGGAAGTCAACATCAATATTGATGTATAAGACTTTTCACTCTCATTTCACTCTGGTCTATCTCATAGGGTCCTGCTTTTTGTTATTCCTTTATTTTAACCCTCTCTAAAAAGGGCTATTCTATGTTTAAAGCTTAGCCAGAGCCAGTCCACACCATGACAAATAAAGAAAAACCCCGCTCTCGGTTTGAGAAACAGAGCATTTGTAATTAGCTCATAGCTGATAGCTCATTGTTAATAGGCTCAAGGCTTAAGGCTAAAGGTTAAATAAGCTAATAGCTGATAACTGAATAGGTTAAAGTGCAGTGTTGAAAGCTCAAAGCAAAAGGGTTAAAGGATTAAGAAAATCAGGTGATTCCTTATATCAGAAAAAACAAGAAGAATCAAGGCTAGACTGCCGCTGGAAGACTACGGGGCCAAATCAAGAAAATCCGATGCGGGATGGGGGATCTGGGATGTGAGATATGGGATATGGGATAGGCGATAGGGGATGGGGCAGAGCGCAGAGCGCATGGGGCCGAGAGAAAAGGCGAAGGGCGAAATGGGATGTGGGATATGAGATGTTGGAAAGGGCAGAGCGCGATTTAGCTTATACCTGAGAACTCATAGCGATAGATGTCCTGATCCATCTTTTGAAGAATAGATCTATGATTCCATACTGCCCGTTCTCTCTGTCCACAAGGTCCTTATCCATCAGACTCTTCACGGCCCTGATCATAACCGCCGGTTGCGAAATATTGAATCTCCTGAGCATTTCTGGCCGAAAGGGGCTGTCTCCAGGGCCAGTTTCCGATAAGGCCACCAGGACCTGTCTCTGGCGGTGCGTAAGAAGATCCCACGTATTCATGTAAGCAGTGGACTCGCGGCGAAGCAGGAGATCGATGGCCCTTGGAACATCATCTGTCCTGATCCGCCGCTTTTCCATGATATCATAGAGAACATGGCAAAGATACTGGGTATAGTAGGGGTGGCACTCCGTTGTCTCCACTATAAGCCCCAGGGTTTTTTCGTCGATATCCACTCCTGCCCCATTGAATCTCTTCTTGACAAATTTCTGGAGGTGACCAGAGGCGATCTTTTCTAAGGGAAAGATCTTCCCAGATCGATAAAAAGGACGATTAGGGTTGGAGAAGAGGTCGTGAAGGAGGTGCCTCTTGCTGCCCACAAACAGATAAGAAACGTGCTCATGGGTCTGGATAGCGCTTCGCAATCGGCGTTCGGTTTTTTCCCCATCGGTCTCAGTGATCTGTTGAAATTCATCAAAAACCACCACTCCATATTTGCCTTTTCTCCTGAGGTAATTTTCCAGGCTGGATACCACCTCATCAAATGTCTCTGCTTCACGGCTCCTGTCGAACCCTACACTCCACTGAGGATTTCCGGCTGGGTCAACCCCCATACTTAGATGCAGGCGAGAGAAGAGCTCACGCATCAGCCTCTTAGCCTTCTCGTAGCTGCTGAGAGTTCGCGCAATTGCCCTGGCATATTCTTCAATAAATTCCCCCAGGGTGGAAATGGGATAGAGGTCAGCATAAACAGGGATAATACCTTCCGTCTGGGTTTCCTCGAGAACCTTCCATACCAGAGAAGTTTTCCCAAAGCGGCGCTGAGAAGAAAGGATTACATGCTGTCGGCCCCGGATGTCTTCCAAGAGTTCCCGGATCTCGCCTTCCCGATTGCAGAAGGCACCCCCTGAAACCCTACCTCCGTAGATGAAAGGATTCTTGAAATCTCTCACCTCTTTTCCTTTCTGAATGATATTAACAGCTTGTTAATAACAATATGATAATTTGGAAATAATGTAAAGGATTAATTTCTCTAGGAGGTAGAAAGGATTAAGGAAAAGGAAGGATGGGGGAAAGGGCAGAGCGCATGGCGCAAAGCGCATAGTGCCCCAGTGAAATAACACAAGGCATTTCACGGGGTAAACATAGAGCAAAGAGCAGAGGGCAGAGGGGATGGGGGAAAGGGCAGAGCGGAAGTGCAGAGATCACCCTGCCAGGGTAGCTGCTCCAACTGCAATCATGATGATGCCGGTAGTGGCAAAGGGGCACAGACGGCTGTCTACTTTCAGTTTAATCGAGCTGTCCTCTCCAACCTTATCCTTTACCTCCTCCTTACCTTGAACAGTAACCGTATAAAACTTACTGCTTTTATGCCACTATAGGCAAGCAGGGAGATGGTTATGACCGTTGGTCCGGGCAAACAGGGACAAATGAAGGTGCTTTTCCTTGGTCGGGCATGTAAAACCATGTACATTTGCCGAGTCCAGGGAGGATTATCTCTTGACTAATGTACCACATAGTAGTATATTATAAGATACCGTGGATAGCCGAGAAATCACCGTAGGAAGACACGGGTAACAAAAATTTTGTGAGCTCGAAGGGGTAAGGATAGTGAGATTAATGACACGAAAGGAGTTTCTGAAAACCTTTGGGATTGGGACCTCAGTGCTCCTCTGCGCATCCCAGGCATATGGCTTCTTGTCCAAAGGAACCAAGACGGCCAAGAGCATCAAGGGCCACATCTTTAAAAACGATGCCCCTCCTCAACCCTGGAAATGGTCCATCGAGGGATTTCACTATGCAACAGACGGCACCAAGGTGCAGTGCCAGATCTGTCCAAATCGCTGCATCCTGTCACCGGGAGATCGGAGCATCTGCCGATCAAAGGTGAATATCGGTGGGAAATTGTACACCCTCGCATACGGCAATCCCTGTGCAATACACGTTGATCCCATCGAGAAGAAGCCTCTCAACCACTTCTATCCGGGGACCCCTGTCCTTTCCATCGCCACCGCGGGGTGCAACTTCAGGTGTCTGAACTGCCAGAATTGGGAAATCTCCCAGAGAAAACCGGAGGAGGTTCACTCCTCTGAACTCTTCCCGGAAGCGGTGGTAGAGGCGCTTTTCCCCCCGGTATAAATTGTACCGGCTGCATGCTACGCCAGTTGAAACACTTGAAGAGCTGAGGGACCTAGCCGTCAAGGAAGGGATACACTATGTCTATATCGGGAATGTCCCTGGTCATGATGCATGCAATACCTATTGCCATAACTGTCACAAGATTCTGATAGAGAGAAGGGGATATAATATTGCCGCATTCAATGTAAATGATGGCAGGTGTAAGTTCTGTAAGACGCCTATCCCCGGAAGATGGGAGTCTGCTTGAAGATGAAGAGCACGAATGAGGGAGGATTGACGTGAAGGGAACGTATTCGGGTTTTACCGACGAGCAAATCAGGCGGTACAGCCGCCAGATTGTCCTCCCCGGGGTGGGAGGAAAGGGACAGAGGAAGCTCCTTGAGGCAAAGGTTTTTCTGGTCGGTGCCGGGGGCCTGGGTTCGCCAGCGGCCGTCTACCTGGCGGCGGCCGGGGTTGGTAAGCTGGGTATCTGTGACTCCGACCATGTTGATTTGAGTAACTTGCAGCGCCAGATCCTTCACCATACCCACGACCTCGGAAAACCCAAAGTTGTTTCGGCAGCAGAGGCCATTGCTGATATCAATCCCGATGTTGAAGTCGTCCAGCACCCGGTACGGCTTTCCTCAGAGAACATCCTGGACATCATTACCGACTACGATATCGTGCTTGAGGGCAGCGACAACTTCCCGACAAAGTACCTGGTGAACGATGCCTGCTTCCTGGCAGGTAAGCCCAACGTCCATGCGGGCATCTTTCGTTTTGAGGGTCAAGTTACGGTCTTCCGCCCCGGCAAGGGGTGCCTGCGCTGTATCTGGCCGGCTCCTCCGCCGCCGGGTTTGGTGCCCAGTTGCCAGGAGGCAGGGGTCTTGGGTGCCCTCCCCGGGATAGTCGGCGCCATCCAGGCTACCGAGGTGATCAAGCTCATCCTGGGTTTAGGCGAACCACTGGTGGGCAGGATGCTCCTATTTGATGCCCTGCGAATGGAATTCTACACAGCAAGGTGCAATCAGAGACACGACTGCGCCCTCTGTGGAAAAAACCCCACCATCAAAGAGCTCATCGACTATGAACAGTTTTGTGGGATCCCTTCTGAACAAGGCCAAGCAGCTGCAATGTGAAAGGAGGCACAGTGCGCGCACATGATGATATCCGGTTCCTTAAGTCAATCAAGAAGCCCATCACAGGTGGAGAAACCATTGCTATGGTACCTTCGCTGGTCGGGACACCTTCCCGGGCAAGGGGAGAGACCATGGAAACGGTGAACGTTGATCGGGAGATCAACCTCAAGGGAGAAGTGTGTCCGTATACCTTTATCAAATCATTGCTCACCCTGGAGGAAATGGAGGCAGGACAGGTACTCCGAGTGGTTGTGGACTACCTCCCTTCTGTGGAAAATGTTCCTCAGAGCTTGAAGAATGAGGGGCATGAGATTGTGGAGGTTGCGCAGATCAATGATACAGATTGGGCAATTACCATAAGGAAATTGGCCCTGGATGAGGAAGGATAAAGAATCGAAAAGGGGAGATTAATTAAGGGGAAAAAGTGGTTAAGATAGCCAACGATGTTACCGAGCTCATAGGAAACACTCCTTTGGTTAGGTTAAATAGAATCACCTCTGGTGTGGATGCTACTGTTGTGGCTAAGTCCCTCGATTCATAAATACGGTAACGTATTTATTTCCTCGGGACTAAGTGCTGAGTGAGCCCTTCGGTCTGAGCTCAAGGTCGAAGACATTTGTTTAAATATTTCTCGTTTAGATACGTGACTATATTTGCGAATCGAAGCACTTAGTCTGTGCTTGAGGTTTTTCTCAACTTGAACTCCATCTGAGATGGGGCAATACGAACCACGTTGACTCTATCGTCGGGCAGAACAATCTGATCGCGGGTGATCCGAAAGACCCTGTTGCCAAAGCCGGCCATAGAGAGGTCCATTTCGACATGCACGTTCCTCTTGTTCAAGGTACCCGCATCCTTTCGAAGCCCTCGAACCGTGATCTGCACCTCTGGGTTCAAGGGTTCAAGGACTTCCATTTTTGAAGGGACGTTTTTTATCTCCACAGGAACCTTTAAGGTCACCTCAAAGTTTTGCTGGCCCGCGAGCAGCAACCAGAACAGGCTTACCAAACCCAAGGCCCCAATCTTCAAGGGCCATCGACGGACCATAAGGGCACGGACCCTCTCCCACCAGGTTGTACCCGTAGGACTGGGGGGAGCAATGGCTTCCTGTACCAGTTTAGAAAGTTGCAGGAGATTTGTCACATGGATCATTTGCCCGCTTCGGGCTAAAGATATCTCCCCGCGTTCCTCCGAGACGACCACTATCCAGGCATCACAGCGTTCGGAAAGACCCAAGGCTGCTCTATGCCTGGTGCTCCACTCCTTGGGGAGCCCTTCAGCGGAGCTCAGTGGGAGATAGCAGGCCACCTTGGTGATTCTTCCCCTTCGGATGAGGAGAGCGCCATCGTGTAAAGGGGACTCCTTTTGAAAAATGCTCATCAGGACTTGTGGGCTCGGCTCACCTTCCAGTGGAACGCCTCCGGTAATCAACTCCTCCACCCGGTCCATCCGTTCAAAGATTATCAGGGCGCCGATGTTCCGCTCAGCCAGAGAGAAGAGGGTCTTAACAAAATCTGGTACCCAATCTGCTGACTTGGAGAAGACGCGCAGGCCAATCACTTGAAGGGGATTGACCCTTTCAAGCACCTGGCGGATCTCCGACTGAAAGAGGATGATTATGAGTACAACCAAGACCTGCCAGAGTATCTGAAAGACCCAGGTGGTGAGGAACAGCCCCCAGAATCGAGCGACGGTGAAGACAATCCCCAAGGCCAGCAGACCCACCAACGCCTTGAAGGCCTTGGTACCCCAAAACCAGAGGTAAAGATGATACACTACAACCGTGAGAAACAGGATATCGAGCACATCCTGGAATCGCAGGTTGGCTATGATTGTGAAAAGGTGCATGATCGTTCTGCCAAGATTTCAGAAAAGTGATCTGAACTACTGTGTCGTGATGTTCTTATAGCATGGGTGAGTCCACTATAAGATAAAGTCGTTTTTGTGTCAAAATGAAAAAGCCTCTGCGATCCATTCATCCCGCACAGATGAAAGCCCCTCAGTACCACCCAGACCCTACTACCAGAGTATCCCAAAAAAAAGCATTGACGAAATAGGATAATCCATTTAAATTAATGTAATTTTTTTAGGTTCCTCAAGAAAGAAAAGGCTTTGCTTATGGTTTTATTGTTAGAGGTTACGTTATGCTTGAAGTAGAAGAGGTGGAGAAGAGTTTTGGTGGCCTTGCGGCAGTCAGTGAGTGTTCTCTGAAGGTAGAGGAGGGTTCTATAACAGGGCTTATTGGTCCCAATGGGGCCGGCAAGACGACTCTTTTCAATGTAATTACCGGATACTACAAACCGGATAAGGGGAAGATTATTTTCCAGGGACAGGGGATTGACGGGTTGCTTCCCCATCAGATATTTCAAAAAAAGATCTACAGGACTTTTCAGATTACTCGTGAATTTGCACAGATGACTGTTCTGGAAAACGTAATGCTCATGCCAGAGCAGCAAATTGGAGAAAAGATTTGGAACACCTGGTTCAGGCCGGGACTGGTTAGGAGTCAAGAGAAGGCCATCAAAGAGATGGCTCTCGATGTCCTTGAATTTGTTGAGCTGATAGATCTCAAGGATGAATATGCCGGATCGCTCTCCGGGGGGCAAAAAAAACTTCTGGAACTGGCCAGAAGCATGATGGCCGAGCCCAAGATGGTTCTTTTAGACGAACCGGGATCTGGTGTAAACCCAACATTAATGAAAAAGCTTATAGCCAACATCAGGAAATTATGTGAGGAAAAAAAGATAACCTTCTTTCTGATTGAACATGATATGGATTTGGTAATGGACCTTTGCAATCCAGTGATCGTGATGAGTGAAGGGAAGAAGCTGGCAGAGGGGACCCCTGAAGAGATCAAAAAGGATGAGAGGGTCTTGGAGGCCTATTTAGGTGGGCAATACCGATGATAATTCTAAAGACTGAAGACATTACAGCAGGATATACTGAGATCGATATCCTTCACGATGTTCACATCAGGGTAAGATCTGGGGAAATCGTTTCTGTTATTGGGCCCAATGGGGCAGGAAAGTCCACTCTCCTAAAGACCATTTTCGGTATTCTGAAGCCCAGGAACGGAAATGTCACCTTTAGGCACGAGGATATTACAGGTCTAAAACCCGATCGTATCGTGAGGAAAGGTATCAGCTATGTTCCACAGGTGGACAATGTATTTCCATCTTTGACAATTCAGGAAAACCTGGAGATGGGTGCCTTTATCCGGAATGATGATTACAGCCAGAGACTCGATGAGGTCTATGATCTCTTTCCCGTCCTGAGAGAGAGGAAGAAACAGAAGGTAGGGCAGCTTTCAGGGGGTCAAAGACAGATGGTTGCAATGGGTAGGGCCCTTATGCTGGACCCCCAGGTCCTGTTACTGGATGAACCATCGGCTGGCTTGGCACCAGTTCTTGTTTCCATGATATTTGAAAAAATTAAGGAGATCAATGCGACAGGCGTGGCTATGATCATTGTTGAGCAGAACGCCCGGGGGGCCCTGAAGATGGCACATCATGGATATGTTCTGGCCATGGGTAGAAACGTTCTCGATGACAAGGGAGAGGCCCTGCTGGCCAATGAAGAGGTCGCTCGTCTCTATTTAGGGGGGTAAGGATGGCAGAGCTCTTCATCTATGGAATTGTCCTGGGAAGTATCATTTCTCTCGGGGCAATTGGCCTCACCTTAGTCTATGGCATCATTCGATTTGCAAATTTCGCCCATGGAGATTTCCTGACCGCAGGTGCCTACATTGCCCTGTTTATGGTTACAGGGGTCTTGTCATGGATAGGGATCCCGGACAGTAACTTTGGATCCCTTTCCTTTGGGTGGCGAATGGCCATTGCCTTCCCCTTTTCCATGTTGGCCGTGGGATGCGTGGCCATTGTGTTAGATCGGGTCCTCTACCGAAAGCTTCGCCGGAAAGCGAGTGGGGCTGTAATCTTTGCCATGTCTTCCCTGGGGGCAGCGTTCATTATTCGAATGATCATCTTTATCCTGTGGGGGGCAGATTCCCTCTTTTACAGGCCGGGGATACTGCGACCTGCCCTTGAACTCCCGTTAGGGATCAAGATAAGGCCTGATCAGATCCTGATCCTGCTCTTGGTCGTCTTTCTTATCACGCTCCTTCATTTCTTTTTACAAAATACCAAGATGGGAAAGGCTATGAGGGCCACTGCAGATAACATGGAGCTGGCCCTCATATCTGGAATTGACACCGAGCGGATCATTATCTGGACATGGGGGATAGGAGGGGCTTTGGCTGCTGCCGGTGGAATTCTCTATGGAATCGATGTCCAGTTACACCCACATATGGGCTGGAATTTCCTGATTCCCCTTTTCGCTGCCACGATTTTGGGCAGTATCGGTAACATGTACGGTGCCTTGATAGGAGGCCTTACCATTGGGGTGGCCCAACAGGTTTCAACAGCCTTCCTGCTGCCCACCTATAAGCCAGCAGTAGCCTTTATAATCATGATCTTAATCCTATTGATTCGGCCGCAAGGTATATTTGGAGGGAGGAGCTGATAGTGGAAATCGGGGGAATCCTTGCATACATGGTCTCATTGGCTATCATGGCAGGGATATATGCCATCTTTTGCCTTGGTTTGAACATACAGTGGGGATACACAGGGTTATTTAACATCGGGATAGCCGGATTTTTTTGTATCGGTGCCTATGCCACGGCCATGATCACGACTCCCAAGCCCACCGGTCTCTATGCCCACTATGTCCATCAAATCTTCGGCCTCAACCTTCCTTTTGTCATGGGATTGTTAGGGGCCGCCCTCATCTGCGGGATTGTTGCCTTTCTTATTGGAATCCCAACGCTTAGATTGGGAGAGGACTATCTGGCCATTTCAACGATCGGAATTGCAGAGACGTTTCGGCTCATCTTCAATAACGAACACTGGTTGGCCAATGGGCCCAGAGGGTTGATGGGCCTGCCCCAACCTTTCCAGGGTCTGGTTGATCCCAAGCATTACAACTATATCTACCTGATCATCATAGTGATAATCGTGGTGATAGTCTATCTATCGATCGAGAGAGCCATCCGATCCCCCTGGGGAAGGGTACTGAGGGCAATACGGGAGGATGAGGTATCCGCTGCCATGAGCGGAAAGGATATCTTTCACTTCAAGATGCAGTCCCTCGTGTTCGGCGCAATGGTCATGGGCATTGGGGGGGCCCTCTATGCACATTACACAAAGGCCATTTCGCCTGATGTGTTTACCCCTCTGTATGGGACTTTTATCATATGGGTCATGCTAATGGCCGGTGGAAGTGGAAACAATAAGGGCGCCGTCCTTGGCGCCTATGTAATCTGGTTCATGTGGACAGGGACAACATTTATGACCAACCTGCTTCCCTATACCCTGAAGGCCAGGGCCCCTTATATACGTTTTCTTTTGATCATGATTCTCCTGGAGATCATTCTCATTTACAGACCCCGGGGGCTCTTAGGAGAGGAGAAAAAGGTCTCGAAATTAGTAGATTGAATCCCGCAGTTAGCGGGGTTAGGGTAAGAAGACAGGGGGGTCCGCCGCAAGCGGACCCCCCTGTCTTTGATACTATGTCCTGACTTCTTGACTATTCCTTTGGAACCTCGTATTCCATCCTGACGGTTACGATTTTGCCTTTCGAATATTTCCATATCTCGATCGGTGTGATAACATCTCCATTCTTGTCGAAATCGACCGATCCAGCCGCTCCTTCATAATTGATCTTCTTGCCCTTTTCGAGTAAATTAAAGGCCTTTTTGAACTCACCGGGTTTGATGATCTCCCCAGGGGGACAGGCTATATTCCTTAGGTTGTCTCGAATATTTTTCGCAGTTAATGGCAGGCCTTTGACCTTTGCCGCATAGGCAGCAAGGCCGATGACTGCCGTTCCATCGTAGGCGCAGGTTATGAAGGGCAAGGGCGGGAGCCTTCCGAATTCTGTCTTATAATCAGCACTGAAGATTACAAAGGGCTCACCGCCTGCTGAGCCGGGAGCTGTGCCCATCTGACCCTCAACGTTTCTAGCACCAAGGGCTTTAACGATGTCCTCTGACTTTGTTCCATCGCAAAGCAGGAACCTCTTGTATTTGAAGAACTCAATGGCCTCCTTGAGATAGACCTTCGCATGGTCCGGGTAGCTGTAGGCGCACAGCCTATCAGGCTTTCCGGCGAGGGCCTTCCTCAGCTCTGCGGTGTAAGACTCGGCGGCCTTTTCATCATGGGGAATCATGGCCAGTACCTTTCCCCGACGCTTTTCAAAGGATCTCTTGAATTTCTCTGCAAGCCCCTGCCCATAAGGATTGTTCACATAAAGGACGGAGGCAGTTTTATTGTAACCGGCAGCCAGTTTACCAGCGATAACACCCTGAAGGGCGTCAGACGGGCAGGTCCGAAACAGGAAATCCTTTCCCTCATCTGCGGGCAAGACGGTAATCAAGGGTGACGTGGAGGCTGGTGACATCATGATCACATTGTTGGGACAGGTCACGGATTCTGCGACAGGTACGGTCACGCCACTCGCCAAGGCCCCGACAATAGCCACAACCCTGTCTATTTCCACCAGCTTCTTGGCCGCATTGGTGGCTGGAATAGCAGATGTCTCGCTGTCCTCGTGAATGAGCTTGATTTCAAAACCAGCAGCAGCCATCTGTTTGGCAGCAAGAACAGCACCATTCTGGATGTTTGGGCCAAATTCCTTTAATGGGCCTGTGTGGGCTAGAAGAGTCCCAACCTTGATTTCCTGGGCAAGGGCACCGGAAACGAAGGCTAACGAAAAGACAAAAACGCTTGCAAGAATAACTATTCTCTTCATAACTCCCCCTCCTTTTTGGTTAAAGATTTATGCTCCAACATTGCATATATAATGGGAAAATGGTGTCAGGTCAAGAAAAATCTTTCAGCTCTGTCTAATAATTGACTACCTGAGCTTCTTTGTATTACATTATAGCAAATAAAGGCAACTTATCATCCACTTCTGTCCACAAATGAACTGAGGGGCTTCACCCCCCAAGAATCCGCTAGGTTTTCCGAGAAATATAATTAGGGGGCAATTCAAAGGCAATAGATGCGGCGAGAACCCTTAAAGGGAGGGAGATGACATGAAAAACGTTACCATTATTGTATTGGCAGTTTTACTGGCGGCAGCAGTTATCTCTGGGGTTTTATTGCGCGGAAAATACCTTGATATGAGAGATACACTCAGTGTCCACAACAAAGAAGTGTCAAAACTTCATGATCAAATCAAAAAGAATGCCGAAGAGATCCGCCAATTGGAAGAGGGCTCGAAGGAGGAGAAGAAGATCGGGGAGTCCCTCAGGAGAGAACTTTCATCAAGGGAGGGCATGGTCGCCGGGCTCAAGGAAAAGCTGCAACTGGAAATCAAGAAGAATGCAGAGCGGTTAAAGGGGCTTGAAAGCGCAAAGGTGCGCATTTCTCAACTTGAGGATGCAATAAAGATGAAGGACCAGGCACTTTCCGGCCTCGAGGAAAAGAT
>JABXJY010000288.1 GCA_013375385.1 Desulfobacterales bacterium | reverse complement strand
GGTGCGCGTTATATCAGGAAGAATCAGATGTCGTGTAACAAGGGAATCGACTTCTTACGGGTTCTGATTCTTAGGAGCATTCAACAAGCACTGAGAGACTCACGATAGATAATAGACCAGCTTATTTTCGAGAACAATTTAATTTGATAACAGATACGATTCAAAAGGCTCCATCTTGTCGGAAATAATAAATTTTAAAGATTATACAGAGGCGATATACTACTTCCATATCAAACAAAAAGCAGCCTTTTTCCTACCTCATCATCAAGGAAATGCCTTTAGAAAGACACCCCTCTCCTTCTATATGGGCCATATCATTCCAATATTTAAGAAAAACCGACAAATCTTGATTATTTGGCCCCAATTCAATAAAATGGATGCCATGACAGAGCTTGGTGAAAAAGGCTGAATCTGTTCAATATATAATGTTCGATGTCAAGATAGCTTAGAGCAGACACTCAGCTTGGCGAGTTTTCGGTTATGGAGACGGACGAAAACCTTTTGGCTACGATTCGAGAACGAGCATCTCAGCGCATTCTCTTTTCACAGCATGGCGTGCGTCAGATGTCTCGACCTGATCGCATGATATCGATAACTGATATCCGGATGGTTCTCGAAAAAGGAGAAGTCATTGAGGACTATCTTGAAGATCCGAGGGGACACAGTTGTCTCATTCTGGGTAAAGGCACTGGCGGCAGGCCGGTGCATGTCTTGTGTTCACCTAAGGACGACTATCTTGCTATCATAACAGCGTATCTTCCGACTGAGGAAGAATGGACAAGTGATTTCAGAGTGAGGAAGAAACCATGAAATGCATGCATTGTCAGGGGGAAATGGAAAGAGGCACAACTCCTTTCCATATTGACAGGAAAGGTGTTCACTTGAGCCTCGACGATGTCCCAGCTTGGGTGTGCAAGCAGTGTGGAGAGCCCTATTTCGAGGAGGCTGAGGTGGATTCTATTCAAGCCATCATTCAGGCTGTGGATCAACAGGCAGAAAAATTAGCCAAAACAGGTTAAAGATCTCAGATTTTAGACATCGAACCAGCGGCTGAAGATGGACTGCTAAATCCGCTACGCTTAAGCCAGCAGCTTCAAGCCGGCATTCTTCAGTCACTGCCACCTACCTTGAGGGAGTCTTTTGGCCTGCTTTTTCTTCTGAGCAAAACTGTTTGATACAAGATGAAATCGATGACTGTCGCCGATGCCTAATTCTGTTTATTTGCGTCAGAAATAATCAGAAACTATCGGATTGTGATTTTCAAAATCCAAATGTAGGATAAGGGAGTTATCCTACTATATCTATACCTTAGCCCGTCCGGTGTAAGTCCAAATCCTAGCCAGTACAGTTAAACGCCCTGTAACACTTCTTGTAGCTTCGACTTTTTTCCTCACAACCTTCCCGAACTTTTTTAAATTTGTGGATTTCATTATATCCCAGGTTCCATCTTCAAGAAATACAGGTGCCTGGAGGGAAACAGCTTCTACATACCCGGTTTGAGGATTTCACCACGGGGAGTAAGAGCGTCCTTCTCGCTTAAGATAGCAGCCATGCCATCGAAGATGTTGCGGATCTCTCTTTCTCCTGAACTTTTCTGATTAGCTTTTTCAGTGGAGATAATTCCGGGTCATCAAGTTGCTCCAAAAGCCCCTTGAGGGATCTCAGGGCGGGGGAGACATAGGCAAGAAACCTATTCTTCCCCTGGATCTTACTCAGGTATGAGAAGGCACCCAATATCTGCAGGTTCCTCTGGATGGCAAGGTACGGATAATGGCTGGTAAATGAACCCGATACCCCCGGAAGGCGTTTCTCAAGGAGCTTAAGATAATAATCGTATAAGACCATTGTGTGCTCTGCTTTCAGTCCCACGTAGGGATCGATTAACAGAGAGGCAAGATCATACTGCAAGGGTCCCAGGCGCCCACCCTGCCAATCTACTACCCCTATTCTATCCCCCTTGATGGTAAGGTTTCTTGACTGAAAATCCCTGTGCAGAAAGAAATTGCTATCTGCGAGAGAGGCACGCTGAGCAAGGTGTTCAAAAGAGCGTCGTAATCCAGACAGATCATGCTTTAGTCCGAGGAGCCCTTTCAGAAAATAGGTAAGAAAATAACCTGACTCAAACCTTTCCATAACAGATCTGTCATACCTTCCAGTTTGATAACACCATTCAGGATTGAAATCTTCTCTACCCTCAAGCTGCATCTTTATCAGGAGTTCAACGACCCTCTTATATATACCGATGCAATCATTTGAGCTGATTGCGACCTCCTGAAGGTGTTCCTGCCCCAGATCTTCCATGATAAACCAGCCATGGTCAAGGTCATACCTGTAGAAGCAGGCAACAGGGACCCCTTTACTATAGAGATGTTTACCTATCTTTAAATAGGAGATGTTTTCTTCTTCTGCATTCCCTTGTACAGGTGGATTAGCCATAACGATAAAAGTGCCTTGATTGTTACTCAGGCGATAAAAGGTTCTCCTTGAACCATCACCGGGCAGTCTTGTCCACTGAAACTCCTTGGTATCGATGGAGGCGTCATCTATGTAAGATCTGACAAATTCCTCTAGATCCATCATTTAAACCAGGCAACCATTCACTGCTAGCTGTCCATTAGTTCCTGTAGAAGGTTAAGCGTTTTCAATGTATTGTCTGTTAACAGAAAACGGTGAGCGGTGAACTCTTAATAAAAAGGTTATCTTACGGCTACCCCGCCAACAAGATCTTTTTCCACAACAACGCCAGATGTAATTACACTGTCAACTACCTTGACTCCTTGTTTAACAATCGCATCGTTCCATAGAACCGATCCTTTCACAAGGGCACCCCTTTCAATTGAACAACTCCTTCCAATGACCGCCCAATCCTTCAGAGTAGCATCAGGGTCTATGTGGCATTCAGGGGCTATAGCTATCTTCTCTGGCGGCAAAAGATTGAAGTTAGACCTCAAATAGTCTGCTATGCTTCCTATATCAATCCATCCATGTCCGGTTGCCA
>JABXJY010000287.1 GCA_013375385.1 Desulfobacterales bacterium | reverse complement strand
CCTTTTTCTTCAGCGATTTTACTTGCTCCCTTGCTCGCCAGGTATTTGGTTGTAGCCCTTGCAATGGCCTTTGCCTTAATCCTGTTGATCCTGTTTTCCAAATTCAGGACTGCTATAGATGCTATATCTTCCATCAGAACCGTAGGGAAACGATAAGATCGGCCAGATCCCGCATTCCTCAACGTTATCTCACCATGAGAGATCCGGTAGCCCCTCTTTACGAACTTCGGGTAGGCAATCTTGACCACGAACCCATCAGGCATCGGAACAAGAAAATGCTTTTCCACCTTTTCCGGCGCCAACCCATTGTAGTGAATAAAAAACGCCTCTGCCATCTCCTTTTTCCGTGCCGAATCAATGAAGGTCACATCCGGATATTCTTTCTTAATCTCTGCCATCTCTTCGTGGAAGTCCATTGCATGGGCTGAGGTCAGCAAATCCTCTACAAGGATCGTTGGTGGAGAGACCCCATAGTTCGACAAATAGTCAGTCCTGTATACCGCTTCTGCCTTCCGATATGAGATAAATGCATCGTTGATCTCTCCTTCCGCCTCATAGAGGGTCCCCATTAAGAACCGAACAAATCCATCTTCCTTGTAAACGTTCCTTTTTCCTTCCTCATGCTGGCTATTGATAAGGTTCAATTTGTTGTCCACCTTTCGGGCCTCGACGACGGCATCCTCCCAGCTCCCCAATCCTGCATAGTTCAAAGCCATAAGCAGATTGACCATCGCCCTTTCGAAATCTTCCCCCCGGTATGGAATGGTGTTGTCACTGATCAGGAAAGATGCCGCCTCTTTGGAAATAGATTTGGTGTAGAGTTCTTCCATGATGGATTCAGCCTTGGCCAAACCCTGGTTACTCTCTTTGTAACGACCTGCAAAATGGGAAATGATCCCCTCATCAAGATAGTAGAGCACAGCATTTCGTTCGGCGTAGGTTTCCTTGCTCTTCTCTACCAGTTTATATGCCGAATCGTAATCCTCAGTGAGAAGATACTGATCAATCCGTGGGTAGTGTTTGATACTGGGGGCACAGGAGAAGGAAAGGAAAAACCCCACAACAAGAAAGAAAAGAGGTATAACTCTTATTCGGACACTCCCCATCGTGGTCTCCATTCTTATACTACCATTTTGCCTTGGGTCTCTTGATCAGCTTTTTGATCTTCTTCTCTCCAACCCAGACCTTAAGATTGTTGGCCATGTTGATCAATTCCAGGTTGGTTTGATAGAACATCACCGCTTTGCCTCCTGCTTCATCCCTGATGGTGTTGATGCTTCCAATCAACATAAAATCAGCCCCTATCTCCTCGCCTGGGGCCTTCATAGTCTCCTCTGAGGCCTGCTTGGCCATATCCAGCCTTTCTTCTCTTACTCCAGCTCTTTCCCCTCTGGAGGCAACGAATTGAACCCGACCTGAATTTATCAAGGCCCTCTCCAGATCCTTAACAAATGTCTGGACGTTGATGTGCTCGTGGCTCCTGTTCCTCACCCTACCAACTATTACCGTTGGGGGGTTCCCTCCATGCTTCTCCATGAATCTCTCCAACCACGGCCTGTCAAGGCAGTCCCGAATCATCTCCTCTGACACCATTCTTGAATCTGCATCATTCCAACGTCCGCTGATATCGATGGTTGTGTCCACTGCCTTCCTTTCAACCTTAGGCGTTGAAGCGCAGCCTGCAAACAGCGCCAAAACCCCCAAAAACAAAATGATTGAACCAACTCTGCAACGGTTTATCTTTCCCATTTTTTCCTCCTCTAGCCTATGTACATAGATTTGTTTCGGCCATAAAGAAACTGTCTTACTCTAAAACATCTAGCTCAAAAAGGTGAAGGGCGTCAAGAGAAATGGATCTCTCAGGTTAAGCCCAGAAGTTAGCTAATTGCCATTATCTATTCTACCTCAATTCTTGATTCAGAATTCAATTATGAAAACTGTAGAATAATTTTGGGGAGGTTCAGGCCAGTCTACTTGATACTTCTTAAGACTGATTCAGCCCTCCTCTTTTCCATTCTTACCAGGACATAAAAGTGCCCTGGAGGCCCATAAGAACCAGACCGATCAGCCCACCGCTCGATCACTTCCGTATAGTTGAGTTCCGTGTCTGAGAGAATTTTAACGATCTCCCTCACATACTCGCCGCTCGATGAGCTGATGATCGTACCCTTGCTGCTGATATGAGAAATAATCAATCGGCCTAGCTCCGCCCGGGCACGCCTGATCGCCTGATCCCATGCGTCCGAAACTCTCGGCGTCGGGCCTGAAACCCCGATGGCGTAATAGTGGCTCTCATCTTTGGGGATCGATTCCAGCCATCCGGGAACTGTCTCGACCACCGGCTCAGGGCCAGATTGGCAGCCCATCGAAGTCAACAAGAGAATCAAGATACCGAGATTAATCAGATGGCATAGATATCTCTTTTGTCTGATCATCTCTTCCACCCTCAACTCATCCAACCCTGCGGCCGCCCTCTCCCGACACTCTTCTGCCGGGATCCTTGGCCTGCTGGCGCATCCAACAATTACTGAGAGTTCTTTCAGAAGATAGTAACACTTTGATTTCTCATGTCATTATCAGCAGAATTAGGATGATAGTCAAGGCAAATATCAAATTTTATTTGAATTGTCTCCAGATTTCAGAGAATGCTTAGGAATCGGGAAGTCGGTCCATCCCTTGCAGCCAAACAGAGAAACTCACCTATGGCCTGGATTTTTCCTGAATGTACTGGCTGCATAGTCGGATGCCCTCGGTGGGATCCAATGTCTGGGCATCGGCCCCTACCTCTTTCCTGGCAAACTCTGTTGTAACCCCTCCACCGATAATCACGAAAGTGTTCTTTCGCAATCCCTTCTCCTCCAAAAGGGAGATGGTCTCCCTCATCGAGACTAAGGCCGGCGTGATCAGCACCGAGAGAGCAAGGATAGGTGCTTCTATGTCATGGAGTTTCTCGATAAATCTCTCAGGAGGCACATCAACGCCGAGGTCATGAACCGTAAAGCCCAGAGCCCGCATCATG
>JABXJY010000286.1 GCA_013375385.1 Desulfobacterales bacterium | reverse complement strand
GAACTTTTCGCCGTTGTGGAACCTGACTCCTTTACGAAGGACAGCCTCGATGGTCACGTCATCGATCCATTTAAAGGACTTGGCAAGCAGTGGTTTGTAATCCAAGGTTTCGGGGTCGCGGTACAGCAGGGAGTCGTATATGTGCCGACTCAGGATGGTCCCCTCCCTGTGAGATTGGAAGTAAAAATCAAGGGTTGGAAGTTCTTTCTCCCAGGCCATGTTGAGCGTGTCGTCCTTTTTGCCGGCCGTCGCCGGAGATACAAGCAAACCCATCACGGCCACAGTGATCCAGGCTACAGCCAAAATCTTTATAACTCGTGCCATTGCTAAAACCTCCTTTTTTAAAGTGTTAGCCTTTCCGTCTGACTACAGGGCATGTCAATGCGCCATCGACCAAACCCCTTCATCCCGGAAACGCTTATATTTCTGCCCTGAAAGTCAACACAAAATCATGCAGCCAGGGGAAGATAAGACTACTAAAACCGGTTCAGGACTACCCTGATATTCCTGAGCATAGGATGACTTCTTACTTGATTTGTTTACTTAATACATTCTTACTCTCTTTTCAATAGATTTCTAAATATTCTTAAGAAGAATCAAGGCTCTTCTCAAAGCAGAGTCAGGTCTTCGTCCCTAAGGTCTGAGACGAACATGTGACCCGGAGCATGGGTGATCACCAGGGGGAGCGGTATTGATGTAGCCGCCAGGATGGCGGTTACACCACAGGCCCAGAACACGGGTATCTCACCAGGCCTGATGGTGACAGGGTCGCCAAAGTCAGGACGACTCAGGTCTCCTACTCCGATCTCTTTTGGTGAACCCAGGTGGATGGGGGCACCGTGGGTAAGATGAAAACGTGTCGTAACCTGTACTGCCCGCACGGCCTCCTCGGGCCTCATGGGTCTCATGGTAACCACCAGCGGTGCAGAAAAGGGGCCTGCAGGCTGGCAGGTACGGTTGGTGATATACATGGAGATGTTCTTCTCTTCATCCAGATTTCTGACCGGTAAACCGGCAGCTACCAGGGCACTTTCAAAGGAGAAACTGCAGCCCAGGAGGAAGCTGACCATATCTTCATGAAAAATATCGACCACATCTCCCACTTCTGTCTTGAGTTCTCCCTGCTCAAAAATCCTGTACCGGGGCAGGTCCGTTCTCAGGTCGGCTCCAGCGGCTATTCTCGGCTCCACCTTACCTGTCTCTAAGACATCCAGAATGGGACATGGTTTAGGATTGCGAATACAGAATACCAAGAAATGGAAGGCCTCCTCACGAGGGAGCATGACCAGGTTAGCCTGAACATACCCAGAAGCATTGCCCGTGGTAGGTTTTGTCCATTTTCCGGCCCTGATAAGCTCGCGTAACCGGCCAGGTGATAGATCTTGTTTCATCCTGGAATCTTAATCTCCTTTAAGCCGTCTGTCTGTATAATCTGTATAAATGGAATACTCAGCATCTTTCTGCTCACTTCTAACCTATTTCTGCACGAATCAATGAAATAGACATAGTCTTTTTCTCAGCGCTCATAGAACCTTTGCCTCTTATTCCTCAGGCCATTCTAATATTTTTGCTCCAATTTGATCTAAAGTTTCTTTAACTCTCAGCTCTAATGTATCTTTACTTATCCCCTTTTCTGATTCAGCGGAAACTTCGACTTCAAGGGTAGTCTTAGCCCCTTCTTGTTGGAGTGGGGCTAAAACACCAGACATGAAAGCGGCAAGCTTATCCCAGGGGACTTGAGCCTTTATTCTGATCTTTCTGAACTTGCCAGCAGAAATCTCTTCTAAGTCTTCCTCTCTTCCCTCTTCTTCCTCTACTTCCTTTTCCTCCCCTACCTGTTCTGCTTTTAACTCCTTGGCTGGTCCCTCTTTGACTATAAATACCCCTTCGCTTACAGTATCCTCTGAGGCATCTTCGCCATAAATAATGCGGTCATCTACCAGGATACCCAATTTTTGATTTTTTGCCCCTTGAATCATGGCATCCTTGAGGACCCCTTCGTCTTCAAGTATGGGCAGTTCAGGGAATCTCAAAAATGCCTCCCAGATCTCCCCGTAATCCTTCTTTTCATCCTCTTCACCAAACGCCCTTTCCATGACCACCTTATATTGCAAATATTCTGTGCCCATCTCTATAGTCATGGGGTCTCTGTCGTGGACTACATCACCTAAATCGGCTGCAAAAACCGCCTCATCTAGTCTCCCTTCCCTTATGTCCTTATGTGGAGTTGCTACCTGCCACCATGGTTTAACAGGCATTATTACCTCCGATTAGAATTCGCTCAACTTGGGTTAGCAACTTTTTCTTTTAGCCAAAGATTGATCAAGGTTTCTGAGGCAATTCCTTTAGACCTAGCCAAATCTCTAACTTTTTTAAGCAGTTCATCTTCCACAGCTACCAGATGTCTTTTTCGTTTTATATCAATTTCAAAATGAACTTCTTTGGTTTTATCAAGGAAATCTGTGGTGTCATGGGTATTCCAGAAATCAGATGCCTCCCCGATGGTTTTAAATGATGGAACTTTTTTACTTTTTTCCATATTGCCTTTGCTCCTTTTTAGTCATATCTCTTGCAGTAATTATAAGTGCATTTTTAGTCTTTTTATAGATAAAAATTACGGTTAAGTACCTTCCTGCAGAAGTCTTTCCCGAGGCGATATACATGTTTTCTCCCATAATATCGCCTTCTTCTAGGAATCTAATCTTAGGATTTCTTTCAAAAAGCTCTTCTACTTCTTCACTTGTTACATGATGTTTTCTTGCAATTTTATCTACAACCTCCTCAAGCCATACAATTTCCTCAATTTTCACTCAAATTACTCCTTAAAAATTTTCAATTGGCCCTCTCCGCTCAGGACCTTAGCTTCCTTCAAATAACTTTCCTTGCCATACAGTAAACCCTGCAGCAGCTGTTTCTCTTTATCTCCCTCAGGGAGTGCCTCCGAAATAGCCTGGGCTACCTGCCAGAAGATCTCTTTTTCGCCATAACCCGATTCTGTAAGTAAATCTTTTATCTTCTCTC
>JABXJY010000285.1 GCA_013375385.1 Desulfobacterales bacterium | reverse complement strand
TTCCAGAGAGGGACCTTTGATATGGTTGACTTGGTTGCTATTGCTGTTGGTACGGCAGCAGGCTACTTTGTTATACTAATCACCAGTAAAATGAGGGAAACAGCATGATGAAAGATGAAATAGGAACTATTGAACCGGCCAGCCTTTATGATGTAACACTTAGCGATCCTGAAAGCTTGTATGCTTCCCTATCCTGAAACGACAAACCCCGGGGGGGATCTCAAGGCATCTGACTATGTCTTTGTATCTGGCCAAGATCCCAACACTTATGCCCTGTGTGGGTAGACCTAGCTTAACCTCAGCGGTTAGCCTTTCGGTACCCAAGGGCGTCATTGGAGATGATTATCTTATGAATGTACGTGGACCCCTCCAGGATTTGATAAAGCTTTGCATCTCGCAAGAGTCGCTCAACAGGATACTCCGTAGAATAGCCATAGGCACCGAGGATTCTCAGTGCCGAATCCGCTGCCCTTGATGCTACGTCGCAGGAAAATAGCTTTGCCATGGATGTCTCCAGGGTATTCCCTATCCCTCTGTCCTTTTGCATGGCACAACGGTATGTGAGAAGCCGAGCTGCTTCGGTCTCCACGATCATCTGCGCCAGCTCTTCCTGAACCATCTGAAACTGTCCGATGGGTCTGCCGAACTGTTCTCTCGTCTTTGCGTAACCGATACTTTCATCAATCAGGGCTTGACTCACTCCTAGTGCTCCTGCAGCAGCTGTCAAACGGGTGTTGTCCAAACTTCCCATGCAGTTCTCAAATCCCCGTCCTTCCTCCCCCAAGAGATTCTCCGCCGGAACTTCCACATCTTCAAAGACGATCTCTCCTGTGGGGCATGCATGCCAGCCCAGTTTATCAGCCGTGGGCCCGGCTGTAACTCCTGGTGACTTCATATCCACGATAAATGCGGAAAGCCCCTTATATTTAACGGCAGGATCCGTATAGGCATAGATGATCCCAAGGTCAGCCACCTGTGCATAGGTGATCCAGGTCTTTGAACCATTAAATCTATAGACGCCTCCATCTCGAACAGCCTTTGTTCGAATGGCCCCCACGTCAGAGCCGGCATCTGACTCTGTAATACCTATGCAACCAAGCCATTCACCGGAAACAAGTCTCGGAATATATTCCTTCCTTTGTTCTTCATTTCCGTATTGATATATCTCTCTTGCCGTGCCCATTGTCTGCATGTTGAAGGCAGCCCTCAAGGACCCGCTTACCTTTGAGATCTCTTCTGTAACAACTGCATGTGCAAGAAAACCCAGGCCTGAGCCTCCGTATTCCTCGGGTATCGGGCAACCAAAGAAACCCAGTTCTCCCATCTTGTATATGAGATCTCTTTGAAATTGGTGGTTCTTCTCATCCTCCGCAACCCTTGGAAGTATTTCCCTTTGGGCAAACCTGGATGCCATGTCACTTATCGCCTTTATCTCCTCATTGAATTCAAAATCCATCTTAATCGTCCTCTCTAGATTGACACTTACCTAGTATTGCGTTTCATAAAAACCTTTACACTGTCATTGCGAGGAGCGAAGCGACGAAGCAATCTCAACAAGGCTCACAAACTACACCACGAGATTGCTTCGCTAACGCTCGCAATGACAACTTTTTAATGAAACGCTATACTAGTTACAGACATCTCCCCTCCCTTGGTGGGAGGGGTCGTCGGGGGAGGAACTTGTGGGCAAAGCTTAGCTTTTGCGGATGGCCTATTCTTTTCCCCCCAGCACGTCCCAATATCCTGACCTCATCGCCTTTTTGTCAAATTTGCCAACGCTCGTCCGAGGTATTTCATTGACGAATATGAACTTTTCCGGTATCCACCATTTAAGTATCTTCCCTTCTTGCACATACTGTGTCATGTGTTCCCTCAGTTCCTCCTCAGAGACTCTCCCTTTATGTTCATCTTTCGGCACTACCACGACTACTGGACGTTCTCCCCATTTCTCAGAGTAGGCTGCGACAACTGCAACCTCCTGGACCTTTGGATGCATGTTTATCAGGTTCTCTAACGTCAGGCTGGAAATCCATTCCCCACCACTCTTTATCACATCCTTGGCCCGGTCCATAATCAATACACTTTCCTCTTCATCTATCGTGGCCATATCTCCGCTGTGCATCCATCCGTCTTTCCATAGTTCTTCCGATTTCTCAGGATCTTTATAATAACCAGATGTAAGCCATGGAGCCCTGAGCACAATCTCCCCAACCGTTTTCCCATCCTTTGCCACATCTTTCCCTTGCTCATCTACCACTCTCTGTTCGACAAATGGAGGGGCCATACCCGTTCTGCTTAGAAAATCTACCTTCCTCGCCTCGGGCCAGGTAAACATGTGAGGCTTCAGATATTGTAGGCCCACCTTTGTATACACTTCTGTCATGCCCCACCCGGCACAGAGGTCCATACCAAGCTCCCCTGCCCTTCTGGCGAGCCTGTTGGTAAGCCGACTCCCCCCACCTTCGTAGATAAGACCGTCTAAATATTCTCTGTATTGCTCGACCTCTGGATGGGAGACAATCATATCAAGCATCGTAGGAACACAGCATATATAACCGCCATGCCCCAGTCTTTTCTCTTTTTTAAGTAATTCTAAGAACACCTTGGGATCGAATCTACCAGGATATACTTGTTTGCACCCAAGAAATGTCGCCATGTATGGGACACCCCAGCCATGAGCGTGAAACATGGGCACCAGCTGTATCGTTAGGTCACGGCGTGGATCCAGTCCTCTTTCTCCTGAAAAACCTAAGAGCATAGTTGCCCAGATGAGTGTATGCATTATGTGCTGGCGATGGGTAAAGAAGCATACCTTCGGATCTCCGGTCGTGCCAGTCGTGTTACCTAATGATGCCACGGTATCCTCGTCGAGATCAGGATACTCATAGTCTGGCGGTGCAGAGAGCAACAATTCCTCATACTCTGAGATCGGATTCAGCGTTGTCTCCGGCAGCTTTCCATCATCAGCTAACGCTATATAGTGCCGAACGGTTTTTAATTTATCGCTGACCGACTCAATTATCGAGGTGAAGTCTTTGTTA
>JABXJY010000050.1 GCA_013375385.1 Desulfobacterales bacterium | reverse complement strand
ATCATCGGTGAGGACCTCGCAGGTTTGCAAAAACTTGCTCGACGCAGTTGGTGAAAGAGAAAAATCGTAGTGCCCTTGGTCCATAGTTACCCCCCTCTATTTTTATTATGGCGCCATTTATAAGTATTACCCGGGCAGTGAATTAGCTGCCATTACAACATAACGAAACTTTTGTCTTTCCCTCTACCTGTTCAGGTTCCAATCATAGTGAAGATACTCGATCGGCAAATTAAGGGAGTTTTCTCGTATAAAGTGCCGTGCGTTTTCACCGACGAGATAGTCAAAAATAAAGTCAATCACACCTCCTTTACCTCCAAAGTCCTTCTCATACCATCGAAATATCTCTGAAATGAGCATCTTGCCCTCCTCGGGGAGAACCAAAACTTCAGAGGAGTTAACAAAACTCTTTGCAGCCTCCTCAAGCTGCTCATAGATGTGTTCTACATCGTAGTAGCCAATCGGGGCACAAGACCTCGAACCGCATACCAGGGCAAAATGGATACGTGGATCCACCGGTGTGAGAATCAAGGCTCGGCGCTGATCCCGAGGGCCGAAGGGCCGCATTGGATAGAACCATGGTCTCACATTGCCCCTTAAGATCCCGTGTTCAATGTCATCTGCTGAAAAGAGGTGTGATCCGATCGCATACTTCACCTTACGGAAAAACTCTGGCACCTCTCTTACCGATTGTTTCACACCGAGGGTGACAATTGCATCCACGACTATGGTGTTATAAAGATTTGTCCAGAACGCCAGCTTAGCCTTACGCCCCATGAGACAGGATGGTTTAAATTCTCTAAGGCCGTTGGCAAGAATACGGTAGTGTTGAAATTCAGATGAATCTCTCAGGCGGTCGTAATCGATGAGGCCGCGATTGGTGTCGTAAAACTTATCCCGAAGCATACGGATGGTCTGCATCAACTCCCCTGCTAGTTTATCGGGATCAATTTCCGGCATCTCACCTCCATCGTTCAGAATCGTTTCCCCGGCAAATAAGCCCTTGATTTTTCGTGTAACACTCCCTTCAGATTTTTCGCTTTCATAGAATTCGTTCACCAGGTCAATGAAAAGGCCCGCAGTCCAACCAAAATCTTTACTGCCGTAACCTATTCCATCGAAAGAATCGAAGTACTCGTGAAACCCGAACCGAATTGGAAGCTGGAGGAGGTCCTTCTGCAAGGAGTCTGCCTTGGCGGTGTAGCCGTACCGTCGAAGCCCCTGTGCGAGCATCCAGTTGATATTTATCCATATGGGTCCCCGCCAATAGTTGGATCGGTCAAAACCTTCCTTCTGTGTATCATAATTCGGGATGGTGAAGCAGTTCCCCTGGTGCAAAGCACAGAATGAGGCAGAGTTAAGGTGCTCGTAGAGTCTCTTTGCCTGCTCCCGAGTTGTAGCGCCGGCATAGAGAGGCATAAAGCCCGCCGCAGTATCCACCTCAATCAGCTCCCCTGACACAAGGTCACAGGCATCGAACATTCCGTGCTCTTCATGCCAGAGTTTGTTACGGATAGCCTCTGCCGTCTTCTTGGTCCATGAAAGGGGCACTTCAGAAGGCTCTCCAATGAGGCTGGCAATGTAAGCAAGCGCCTCATTAGCCCGACATAGAATAGAGTTAAACAGGGGGTCTTGAATGAGGAAAGGGCATGACTCCCTGATACGAAACTCGTCATAGTTGCACTGACGGAACAGGTCAACCAGGTATACATAACGATCGTAGTCATCATCGCTCGGACGCATCTTGGGATCTACCCCGTGTTCCAGATCTTTACGGGTGTAAGCAGGAAGTGATGTCTTTTCAATGGCAATCCTTTTGAGAGCTGCATCCCAGGTGGGTGAGTTATCAATTCCAGACTCCCATGGGTGCCGTATATAGACGAGTCCTTCCCCATGAATATCCCGCTCCCTGTAGAGATAGCTGTGAAGCTCCAGAAGTTTTGGATACATCCTTTCCAGGAATGGTCGGACGCTGCGGGGTTGACGGGCGTTCTGGTAAATCTTCTCCACAGCAACGGCGTGAATTGGCGGCATGGTAATCCCCGAGGTCAGCTTCCCGGCGGGTGCGTGGGGGGAACGCTCGGTCTGCCAGAAATCGGGCTCAGGGAAGTAGTGGCCCAGTTCTTCTGGGTTGAATACGATTTGCGGAAGCATTCCATTGGACCATTGGGCCTCGAAGAGTGCCTCAATCTCTCGAATTGCACGGGAGGTATCGTAATGTGATCTCCCCATGGCAATAAAGCCCGTATCCCAGTTCCATTGATGAGGGTAGAGCGATGGAGCCGGTTTCGTTGATGAGCCTGTCCAGTTATTATCGAGTATATCTCTGGCCCTCTCTATGTAATCGGCAAAGATTCTTGACATCGGTTTGCCTCCAAAAAATGCTCGTTTCTACCATACTCATAGTATGTACTCTTCTACGTCATTTTCTCGATTTAAATAGTAATGAAATATGTTATATACCTCCATAAAAGGAGAAGCTTTTTGCCATCTGTCAAGTAAGGGTATAATTTCTTCCCGCACTCACCTTCTCATGGAAATTGCCTTTACACACATTGAAAGGGGGGTAACAAATTGGATGACAGGTGTCTTCTCTTCCTTGTAAAGGATCCAACACGTGGAGCGGTCAAGACTCGCCTGGCAAGCGCTGTAGGTGCTGACATAGCAAAAGATCTCTACAAGAACTTTATCCATGATATGCTCTCAAGATTGGACAACGATAATTACCCCTTTTTTATCTGCTTTTATCCACACCATGCCCTTGATCGCCTTAAAAAGATATTCGGAGAAAAATACCAATACCTGCCCCAGAAAGGTGATGACCTTGGCCAAAGAATGGAACATTGTTTCCGTAACGCCTTCTCTCGGGGGTTCCGCCGTGTCATTGTCATAGGTAGTGATGTACCTGATCTCCCGGAAGAGATCATTGGCAATGCATTTCGGTTTCTCAACACTTTTGACTGTGTCATTGGTCCATCTTTTGACGGCGGATATTACCTTATCGGGTTCCGTAGTGACAGCCTTTTGCCTGAGGCGTTTAGAGGCATACACTGGGGTACGGATAGAGTACTGAAGAAAACAACCGATACCTTGAGAAGGCATCACCTGAGAACTCACCTCTTAAGAACCTGGAGAGACATCGACACTCTAGAAGATCTCAAGCAGTTTTTTGAAAAAAACAAACACACATCAACCTGTCCACGGACAATGACCTATCTCCACGCCACCAAATTGCTTCCTTCTGAGCACTCTACATAGGGAAATCTGCAACAGTTGATCCCCGAAAGACACTTTGATCAATACCAACAGCTATCTATGTTTTGGCCTCACTTCATGTCCACCAAACTTGTTGCGCATGGCCGCTAGCACTTTGGCTGCGTAGCTTTCCTTCTGACGGCTTACCAAGCGCATGAGCAAGGAGAGGGTAATAACTGGCGCAGGAACATCCAGATCAATTGAATCAGCAACTGTCCAGCGACCCTCGCCGCTGTCTGAGACCCAACCCTCTATGGCACTCAATTCTTGATCTTCGGCCAGGGCCTCGGCGGTCAGATCAAGGAGCCAGGAACGGACCACACTGCCATATCGCCATATCTCAGCAACCTGATGCAGGTCGACACCAAAGTCTTTCCTCGCCTTGAGAATCTCAAAACCCTCGGCATAGGCCTGCATGAGCCCGTACTCGATACCGTTGTGTACCATCTTGACGAAATGGCCAGCGCCACTGGGTCCAACGTAGCCCCAGCCCTTGTCCGCATCAGGTGCTAGGGTTTCAAAGATGGGCCGCAGTTGTTCAACTACGGCTTTCTCGCCCCCCACCATCATGCTGTAGCCTTCAGCCAGGCCCCAGATGCCACCGCTGGTTCCCACATCCACGAAGTGAAGCTCTTTGTCTTTGAGCATGGTAGCCCTACGGACCGAGTCTTTGTAGTTGCTGTTTCCACCGTCGATAATGATATCCCCTGTTTCCAGTACATCAGCCAGGTCTTTTATGGTCTCCTCTGTCGGATCTCCAGACGGCACCATTACCCATGCGATGCGCGGCGCAGCCATCTTGCTTCTGAGTTCATCAAGGCTCCGTGCTCCTTCTGCTCCCTCTGCTTCCGCAGCATGAATAGAAGACTCGTTCAGGTCGTAGGCAACAACACGGTGCTTTCCACGCAAAAGCCGAATGGCCATATTCATACCCATCCGACCCAGTCCTACCATGGCTAGTTCCATAATGGCTCTCCTTTCCTTCTCCCTTCTATACTTTTATGCTTGCCAGCAGGGCCGCCACATTTTGACCGACTGAGGCCCTATCATTGTAGATGCTCGAGCCAGCTACTAGTACTGTGGCACCGGCATTTACAACTAGTGGCGCTGTGGTCGTGTCTATCCCTCCGTCTACGGCGATAGGGATACTGTAACCGCGCTCATCCAACATCCCCTGCAGGCAACGTATCTTGTCGAGTTGACTATGTATAAATTGCTGCCCACCGAACCCCGGATTGACCGTCATCACCTGGATTAGATCTGTCATATCCAGCGTTTCTTCCAGCACGCTCAGCGGGGTGCCTGGATTGATCGCCACTCCCGCTTCGCTTCCCAGCTCCCGAATAGTCTGTAACGCGCGGTGCAGCTGCGTACAGGCCTCGTAGTGCACGAAAAGCCTATCCGCGCCAGCCTCAATGAACTCCTCTATGTATCGCTCCGGTTCCACGATCATGAGATGGACATCGAGTGTCACACTCACCACGCCGCGTAGTGCTCTCACAATGCCCTGCCCAAAGGTGATGTTCGGCACAAACCTTCCGTCCATGACATCCACCTGGATTCCCTCGACCCCAGCCATTTCAGCCTCGCGTGCCTGTTCACCCAATCGCGCGAAATCCGCTGACAAAATAGATGCCTCAATCGCTATCATTGCGCTCCCTTTTCTTCTTCAACATCACGTAGTGCGCTTGAGATGGCGCACTCCTTTGGCGTCAGCAACAATCACGTCTGTAGCCAGACCTATGAATAGCCCATGTTCCACGATACCGGTGCGTGTGTTCAATTTGGCAGCCAATTGTGGGGGCTGAGACAAAGGACCAAACTTGCAATCCAGAATCAGGTTGCCTTGGTCGGTAAGAAACCTTTTTCCATTTCTATCTTGCCTCACGCTCACCCGGGCGCCCATGGATTCAAGGTAGCTAACCTGCGTGCGCCAGCCAAAGGCGACAACCTCCACCGGTACTGCCCAGCGGGTACCCAGCGCTGGGGAGAGTTTGGATTCGTCCACCACTATGATTTCGCGACGGCTGGCCTGCGCCACGATCTTCTCTCGTAAAAGTGCTCCACCCCCACCCTTGATGAGGTCGAGGTTCGGGTCCACCTCGTCAGCCCCGTCTATGGTCACGTCAATGATCGGGTGCTCTTCTAGAGTGGTGAGAGGAATGCCCAGTTGTCGCGCCTCATCCTCAACCTGGAGCGAACAGGGTATGCCCAGGATGTTGCTCAGCCCCCCGGTTTCCAGTAACCGCGCAATGTGTTTCACCGCGAAGGCGGCGGTACTGCCGTGGCCTAGTCCCACTATCATCCCGGATTTCACGTATTCCACGGCGTGCTCGGCTGCACGTTTCTTGAGTTTTTTAGCTTTGCCATTAACCATTTCCATGTCTAATCCCCTGTTCGCTCCGAAATCATCTCCCTCACCACATCGGTGAGCGTGCCGGGATCATCAACCACCCAACGATCATCGATGAGGTGCCCTCCATAAATCCGATTTCGGGTAAACGGCGTGGTAACTGCAATGCACCACATTCCCGCCGCCAGTGCCGCTTTTACCCCAACGGGCGAATCCTCTATCGCAAGACATTCGTTTGGGTGCAACATCAGCTCCCTGGCCACGAGCTCGTAGATCTCGGGATCTGGTTTTCCGTGCTCCACGTCGTCTCGGGTAGCGATGAAATCAAACTCATCGATAAGGTTGAACACTTTTAATATACGTCGGGCCTGAGCGCAGTATGACATGGTGGTGAGCGCTGTTTTACATGCAATACGGCGTGCCTCGTGCAAGAGCGCCACATTGTGGGGCCACTGGTGAGCGAGCACCACCTCAGGATCATCCAACATGGCCTCGTAGTACTTCATCCGCACCTGCACCAAGGCCTGCCACGGGGTACTCACGCCAAACTCCCCCATTCGGCTTCGAGCTGCCTCCGCTAACTTAAAACGCTCCATGAGTGTTGTGGCTACCTCCTGTCGTGAGAGCCCCACTACCTCCTTAAATGCCTCTATCACCTCACCTTCTGAAACACCATTTGGGCAAAGCTCCTTTGCGGCATGTGCGTACGACAGTGCCTTGAGCCTCTCGGTTTGGACCAGTGTGCCATCCAGATCGAATATCATCGCGTGAATCACAGGATGACCTCTCCCAGTGTGATGGCGGCAACGAGCACGAACAGGACTCCTAAGCCCCTTTCCATGAATCGCTGAGGGATGTAGCTCGCAACCCTCGCCCCTAGTTGTGCCCCAAGGATCACACCTGGCACGGTAAACACAACGAGGTTCAGCACGGTGTGGAACACCGGCCCACCGATGTGCGCAAATCTGAGGAAATGGCCACTGGAGGCAGAAAGCGCGGTAATGGCCACCACGAAGACGCTTGTCGCTACCGAGACCTTACTCGGTACCCTGCACCGCTGAAGCAAAAAGTAGCCATTGAGCTCCCCCAGGCCCGTTGAAATCATGCCCACGAACAGCCCACCCAACCCCGCGATGAGCCTCCCCTCGGTGCGGTTACACACAGTATAGCAGATCTCCTCGCCCCGGGCCGTATTCAGACAAGCTTCACCCCTGTCTCCGCCGTACTCATCCTCGATACCCCGATCCATTCGCATGACATCCTTGTGCTCCGGTGCTCGCAGAAAACTCGTCGCTACCGCGAAAAGCCCAACCCCCAATATCACCTTGAGAACTTCGGGATCGATGTGTCCTGCTGCCCAGGTCCCCACCAAGGCCATTGGTATCGTTACCATGAGAAGGGCAACTCCCAGTTTATAGTCGATCAGTTGTCTTCGAACGTAGGCGTAAACACCACTGGCAAAGCCGAAAACCTCGGTAATGAGCCCCGTGCCGATCGCAACCTCAGGCGAGATCCCAAGCGCGAGGATGAAGAGCGGCGAGAAGAATGTGGCTCCCCCTACACCCGATGACATGGCTATAGTGGCGATGAGAACGCCGACCGGAAACATGAACCAGTAATGCAGGTTCACGAGAGCGCCTCCATGAACCGTGTAAGGCCCCCTATGAGATCCCTTTCGAAATGAAAGCGAATCACCTTTCGACCACGGCTTATGAGTGCCTGCCGGTCACCTATCGCCTGGGCGGCCTTCAGAACACCAAAGCTCATGGATGAAGCAGGCGACCCGGCTTCATCGGGAATGCCTACATCACGTGGATCATCAGCAGTAAACTGGACAAAGACGCCTCTGCCGGCATCGCCCTTATGCAGTTGACCGGTGGAGTGCAGGAACCGAGGTCCATAGCCGACTGTGGTTGCCAACCGAAATCGGTCACGCAATCTTGTTCTCAGGGTCTGCAGCGCATCATTAACTTCGGGTGTCGGCTGAACATAGGCCTGAATCGCGATGTAGGCTCCCGTCCGCGCATGACCCAGAAATTTCGTGAGCGCTTCCGCGGGAGTTCCCGCCGTGATATCTCCATACACGGCAATACCGTCGCCGCTCAGGGCTGGAGTTTCAAGGGGGAGCGATCCCTTTTCCCTATACTCCGCCGCCACCTGACGTGCCAGGGCCTTTGCCGCCTCCACGTTAGGCTGGTCAAAGGGATTGATGCCCAGACGGTGGCCAGCCACAGCTATGGCCATCTCCCACAGAAATAATTGGCCACCGAGGTCGTAGCTATCATGGAGAGACAAACGTACAATGGGATTTCCTCCTCTTTCGAGCTCAGCTAATGCTGCATCCTGACTCTCATCTCCATCCAGCCGTACATACACAAAGAGACGGTCCTCGCCATAGTTGGCTGGCAAACCCACTGATTCTCTCACCACGGGCAGAATCCCCTTCCCCTCCTTACCGGTACTCTCGGCTATGAGTTGTTCTGCCCAGTCACCGAAGCTTTCAATTTGAGAGGACGTGACAAGGGTTACCTTGTCTCTCCCTGCCTTGGCTAGTTCCCCTAACACCACACCAAGGCGGGCTCCGTTGTTGTTGGCTTCAACGGGACAATTGCATGCCTCACAGTTGCAGGCCATGGTCATGGCGCGATCAAGCAAGGTTTGTAGGTCCATACCGATGAGTGCCGCCGGGACCAGCCCAAAGTAGGAGAGGGCAGAATAGCGGCCACCGATATTTGGGTCATTGAGAAAGCAATCACGAAAACGGTGGTGCTCGGCCAGATCAACCAGTGGACTACCGGGATCGGTGATGGCAGTGAAGTGCTCTCCGGCCAGACCCTCACCTACCGAGTCACTCATCCAATTGTAGAAGAACCTGAAAAAGGAGAGGGTCTCTACCGTGGTACCTGACTTTGTTGATACAATGAGCAGGGTACGCGCAGGGTCAAGCCTCTGAGCATGAGCCAACAGAGAGCTTGGATCGGTGCTGTCGAGCACAGCTAAATCTAAATAACCCTCCTTCACACCGAAGGTCTTCCGAAAAACCTCAGGAGCCAGACTGGACCCACCCATACCAAGCAGCAAGGCATTCGTGTAGCCGCTACCACGTACCCGATCGACCAGCGCCTCAATTCGCTGAATACTGTCACCCATCATCTCAGGGCTATGGAGCCAGCCCAAACGGTTTGTGATCTCTGTAGGCTCAGGTTTCCACACGGTGTGATCATGCGCCCATATGCGGGACATGATCTGTTTATCTTTTAGCTCGATCAGGGCATCCTTTAGCGCACTTTGATACGGACCCAAGTTGAACGTGGCATGCTGCCAGCCAGCCATCAATTCTTTCCGCTTCTCAACAATGCTTCCCATCAAATTCTCGAATGACTTGGCAAATGCATCAAGTCCATCCTCCTGCAATTGCCGTGTTACGGCATCGAGGTCTATGTCAAGCTCGGATACACGGACAAGGTGTCCCCGAGCATTGTCGAGGTCTTGCTCCACGGTTTCGGCCACTTTCCCGTGGTCAAGGAAGGCCTGAAGCGTTGCCGGCGGCAAGGTGTTGACAGTATCACGACCGATAAGGCTGTCCACGTAGAGGGTATCAGGATAGCTTGGATTCTTGGTTGCCGTGCTTCCCCACAGCACACGCTGTACCCGCGCCCTGTGGGCGGCGAGCCGATCCCAACGCTCTCCACTAAAGATCTCTCGGAACCTTGCGTAGGCTACCTTCGCATTTGCAATCGCGATCTTTTCCTGGATCTCAAGGTGTCCAATCTTCTCGAGTGCCACATCAACCGCGGTGTCAACTCGACTTACAAAGAAAGAGGCCACCGATGCGATAGAGGATATATCTCCACCGGCTGCCAGGCGCCGTTCGAGCCCCGTGATATACGCCTCAGCCACTGGCTCATAATGGCCCAGCGAGAAGATTAGCGTGACATTCACGTTAACGCCCTCGCCGATGAGGGCTTCGATAGCAGGAATACCGGCGCCTGTAGATGGCACCTTGATCATCACATTGGGACGCTCTAACTTCGAGAAGAAACGCCGGGCTTCAGCAATGGTTCCATCCGTATCATTGGCTAATGCAGGGCTGACCTCCAGGCTCACGTAACCGTCAAGGCCGCTAGTCTTCTCATAAACTGGACGCAGCACGTCGGCGGTGCGCCCGATATCATCCAGAACTAGCTCCTCGTAGATTTCTGTGTCTGATTTCCCCTCTTTTACCAAGCGCCTCAAATCTTCGTCATAGTCTGTGCTGCCTGCAATGGCCTTATCAAAAATCGTAGGGTTTGAGGTGACCCCGCGAAGGCCTCTCTCGATCAGTGCCTGCAGCTCGCCCGTTGTGATGAAGGATCGGCGTATGTAATCGAGCCAAATGGCCTGGCCCAGTTCTGCCAATTCGGTAAGCTTTGCCATATTCACTCTCCTATACAAAATCTTAGTTATCTCGTGTTCCTACCTCACCTGACAAATGCCATGGATTGAATCGCATCTATCGGTGTATAATCGATCTATCCAATCCTCACTTTTAGCACGAGCCATCCAAGATGCACCACATTCGGGGCAAGCTTTGATTTTGCCAAGTCGGCCCAGAAGCCGCTGAGTTGAAACCACAAAGGTTGAATGGCTCCATGTGAGCGGAGAAACTGAAAGAGGCTTACCAGTGAGGGGATGTACCTGTTCAGCAAGCACCCCTGATGGCAGGGCATGGTCTGATACCCAGGTAAGGATCTCAAAAACATCTTCTAGGTCTTTTTCGTTACGTGCCCTTTCAATCAGATAGTCTGCCAGCCAGAGGGTACAGATAAACCATGGGTTTCCAGGAACATCATTAACGATCCGATGGTAGTAATCGTCTTCATAGCGAGCCATGCCACCTACGCTAGTCTTCACCCATAATCTTTCTTTGAGTGCCTTCATGGTTGAGGTAATCCGCGGGTCATCTACTGAATATAGGCCGAAGGCGAACAGGCCCCAAAGACTTGCGTCACAGGTCCTATCTACCTCAATATCGCCGTGTTCATTTCGGTAAATCATCCGGCAGAACCGGTTCAAGTCCTCGTGCCAGAGGTGCAAGGATGCTGCATCGCGAATTTCAGCTGCTACTTTCAGATAATGTTCCGCCCTCTTATTTTCGCCGAACACTGTGCAAAATAATGAGGCTGCCGTGAGTCCACCAAAAACAGTTCCCACGGTAAAGCCAAAAATACCGGGCTGTTCCTCCCACAAATCGTACGATTCACCCGGCAGACCTGTCTCACTATCCCTGTAATGACACATGAAATCTGCCCCCCTCTTGACAACTGGTTTGTAAAGGGGTTTTATGAACTCAATATCACGGTAGAAGACAAAATGGTTCCACAAGGCCCAGATAACCAGTGCTGTCTCATCCTCCTGGATAGGCAGCTGAGGTTTGCCACCTCGGAACCATGGATGCCACGATGATGCCAGGGTGCCGTCCGGATTGTACTTATGAAGGAGATATCCCTCTTTTTCAATCAAACCAGCTACAAAGTTGTAGAAGTTTTGGGCTATCACCGGATAACCTGCGAGGTCCATGGCATTGGCCACAAGGGCACCATCTCGTGGCCAAATATATGAATAGGTATCCCGATTGAATTGAATCACGTCAGAATCGTTTGCCGCGAGAATACCTCCCTGCCAGTCGATTTGAGTCCGTAACACAAGAAGGCTACGGCGGTAAGTTTCCCCAATCTTTTCCGGGAGCAGTTCGAGGGGAGGCGACTCTTTGCGCACCCATAGATGCCAGTAGTCCCGGGTGCGCTGAATCAAATTTTTTGGATGTTTTTGTTTGATTAGTGAATCGAGAAGCCGAACCTCTTCCCAGCTTTGGCCTGCAGCAATCCAGTAATAGGCCGATACCCGAGACATCCCCGTTAGGGTAAGACTCAATGCTATCACTGAATCCACAGAACCTTGAGCGATTGCGTTTCCCGAAAGAAGGCCATCCTCAGCATCTCTAAAGGTTCCCTCTTTACCCCCAATTCCCTTTTGACCGGTTGCAAATTGGGCGAGGCCCTCACCCTCGTTGACAAAGCCATTGGCAAGGAAATATCGAGGCCCCTTGTAATGCACTACTCCGCCCGTTTTCGGGTCATAAGCCGCAGTATCTCCCACACTGTTGCCTGAGATATCGAAGTCATGACTAAAGAAAAGGCGAATTTCTCTTGTTTTGGGATGCAGGTTCTGCAAAGAAATTTCTCGAAGATAGCAATTTTCATGGAAGTCAACGGCATCGTGACAAACAAAACGGATTCCCAGCCTTTTGTGGTAAAGGTTGACAGTGGTGACCAGTGTATCCGATTCATAGCGCAGATCGCGATCCCAGTCTGTTTCGACCCATGAGAATTGAGAGTCAACCCAGACACCAAAGCGAAAACAGTTGCCAGTAACATGATTCTCCTTACCTACGTGCGGAAAGTACAGCTCACGAATACAATATTGCTCATCGAAGCAGACTAGAAGCTTACCATTACCTACTGGAATATCTCTGGGCATTACACCTCTCCCCTATCCAAGCAAACATAGAATATACTATGACTCTTTCTTATTTCTTTTTAGCAGCGTCTTTGTGGCCTGAACAACGTGTTCAGCAGTTATACCGAACTTTTCGTAAAGAACTGAAGCAGGGGCACTCGCCCCGAAACTCTCCATGCCCACTACCGCACCCTCCAGTCCGATATAGTGCTCCCAGCCCAACTTGATACCGGCTTCAACGGCAACCCGGACCTTTGCTTGGCCTGGCAGTACGGTTTCTCGATAGTCCGCCGGCTGCTGGTCGAAGAGCTCCCAACTGGGCAGTGAAACGACCCTGACATCGATGCCTTCGGTGGCCAATCTTTTACCTGCTTCCAGGGCAATATGTGTCTCAGAGCCGGTTCCGATCAGGATCACTTCAGGCACATCCCGGCCTGAGTGCCACAAAATGTAGCCCCCGCGTTGCAGGCCCTCGGCCGTTGCACATTCTTTCCGATCCAGCACCGGCACGCCTTGCCTCGTGAAGATAATGGCAGTGGGGCCATTGTTATTCAGCAAGGCCATTCGCCATGCCTCCACCGTCTCCGCTGCATCTGCTGGACGGATAACGGTCAGGTTGGGGATAGCCCGG
>JABXJY010000049.1 GCA_013375385.1 Desulfobacterales bacterium | reverse complement strand
CCCTATCTCATGGCAACATATGAGATAAGGCCATCTCCTTGGAAAATTCATGCCTTATGTTCAAACAGCGGACATGAGCTTTCACTTCCATGTGCTAAAATGAAGCCGATCAGGGCATTTTTCTACAAAAACTAATTAGTTGTTTGAACAAAAAAAATCCACCCATCTCATCTTTGAGATGTCGTGGACCCCTTTGTCTTCTGTAATACGCCCTTGTATTACTTTTTTTAATAGTACCACGCTAATAATAAAGAATTAAAGCTATGTCAGTTTTTAAATGTCCTGAGAAATTATGATTGCCTCTGCGATTTCTTTCATAGATTTTCTGGTATCCATACTCTTTTTCTGTATCCAGCGGAATGCCATCTCTCCAGAGAGCCCTTTCTTTGCCATCAATATTTCCTTTGCCCTATCAATCATCTTTCTCTTTTCTAGTTCCTCCTCAATTATCTTGGTTCTGACCATGAGTTGTGTATTTTCAATGGCAACCGCAGCCTGATTCGCTACTGTCGTTATGAGGCTGACCTCCGTTTCTGAAAACTTGTGGGGTTCGACGGTAAAGCAGTCCAGCACACCGATCACTGTGTCTTCCCTTACATGCAAGGGGACACCGACCATTGACACCAGGCCAAGTTTTTTTGCCATTTCCTTTTCCTTGAACCTGGGCTCTTTCAATACATCCTCTACTATGAGTGGCCTGTTTGTAGAAGCTATGAAGCCCACGACCCCCTCATTCATATTAAGAATTCTATCCTTCACATAGTCCGGATCAATGGCCTGGGTGGCCTTGAGCCTTGCCCTTTTGCCCTTTTCGTCTTCCTCTATCAACCACAGGGAACAGATTTCAACACCGGTAACCTGAGCAGTAACCATCACGATCAATTTGAGAATGTCCTCTAAATATTTGTCTGATGTGATGGCTTTGCTTATATCGGTGAGCGCTTTTATATATTTATCGTATGTTTCTTGAGTTATCTTATCCATATCATGGACCTAAAGCTTGCCGCATAAAAGTAACATTTAATACTACCATATTCACTCATTTTTCAATAGATCAATTTTTTACTATCTTGGAGGAAAAATAACGGGCGCGGACGAGGAGATGAAAACGAAGCCATGCTGGTCTACTAGGATATTCTTGAGCTCATCGAATAAGGGTAACAAGCACTTTAAGATTTGACCATGGAAGAGGAAGAGATGATAAACTCAGCTATCTTTTCTGCAGAATTGCCAAAGAGTTCTTCAACATCCAGCAGGTTGAGATAGGCATCTTGCCAAGAGAGATCCATCTCTTCAACAATATTTCTAATGTGAGTAAGTTTATCACCGAGGGCCTTCACCTTTTTTGGAAGATCTATTTCTTTCTTGAAACCAACATTGAGAAGCAGGAGATGGTCAACGTTAGGACCTTTTTTCATCATAGGGATGATCAGGATACTTCTGTTATCGATCTTTCCCTTTCCAATAAAGACATTTCCAGCCTTGACAATGATGCTCTTCGTTCCCTTAAGCCTGTTATCTGTCTCTACCCTGGATGTTAGTTTGAAAGCTGTTCCTTCCTTCTTCACCAGTTCAATCTTTGAATCTTCGACAGGTTCCCCGGTATACGTAAGGTTACTTATTGTATAAAGGGTCTCGCCCCTTATTTCAGAGATAACCTCTTGAAGATTCTTCAACACAAGAACATTCTTATTGCTAAGGCTGCTTACACCAAATCCATTTTTCTTGAGGGTCTCAAACAGTAACCCCTCAATCGGTTCCCATATCCTGCTCGTTCCCACGGTAACTGTCTTGGCCTGGTGTCTTATTGCATCTATCGGTCTGGCCATATCATCTATGGCCTCTCCCATACAGCGGAAAAAGACATCAAACATGTTGGGGGCTGTACCGCTGACGCCGAAATCTAGCTCAAAGTCGGACATAGGGAGCCGTCCGGAGAGATATTTCAGCAGAAGGGTCAGATCAGAGGCGGCCTTTAGTTCCATGGCCGTAGTATATCGTCTATCCCCGAGTCTCTTTTTGAAATGGGAAGAAAATCTGGCAGTTTTCTCCTGAAAGGGCTTCTCAAGTATTGTCTGGTAGATATCAAGGCCTTTTTCAAGGGAGCCCGAGATATACCTGCTAATCTCTTCCCTGAAATCAAAGAGAAAACGGGATTCTTCATTGATTGCTCTTGCTGCATGATAACCCCAGAGATGGCCAGCCAGTGTAGTTAGAATAGGAGAGAAATGCTCCTCAATCTCTGGCACACAAATTAGTGAGTCCGCATAGGGCGTAAATCTTTCTTCACCCTCAGGGGCGATCACAATGGTGGTGGCCTGATGGGCCTTGAATATGGCTGTATCCTTGACAATATCACCTATTACATGACCCCTGCTGCCGGCAGCGCAGATAAAAATAAGAGGTTCTGAGGATAAGTCAATATGTTTCTTGTCCTCAACGACATCCGAAGAGATTGTCTTATAGCAGAGTTCGCTCAACTTTATCCTGATCTCGTCAGCGGCTATCTTGTTGTAGCCACTGCCAACAACCGCCCAGTATTTCTTTGTAGGTGCAAGTCTACGAGCTGACTGGGCGATTTCCTCTTCCCTGTCCAGGACCTTTTCCATTAAGGAGGGGATCCTTATGAGTCTCTCAAGCTCCCCGAGGATAAAATCATCATCCCTCATTGCCGTCAACTGTGCCAATTTGAGACCGAGGATACCCCCGGCTGCAATCTGAGAATAGTAGGCCTTGGTTGAAGCGACGGACATCTCAATATCCCTTCCTGTGCTGGTATACAAGACACCGTCGACCTTGAAAGTGATATCTGAATCCCGCCTGTTGACAATAGCCATGGTAGAGGCACCTCGTTCTCGTGCCATATCTGTGGCCATATTTGTATCTGTGGTGGTGCCGGACTGGGTTATGGCGACAATCAAGGTATCCTTAAGGTTGGTCTTTAAGAGGCTCCCGCTGAACTCGGAGGCCTTGAGGGGAGCAATCTTGATGCCGCTGTCGGCAAGATAATAACTGAGTAGTTCGGCGCACCCATAGGCAGCGACCCCTGCAGTGCCCTGGCCTATAAACAAGATCCTGCTGATCCTGTTTTGTTTGAAGGCTTCTGCTATAGGAGGCGGGAGAGCCTCGTCACCGAGGATTATCAGGGGATGCCTTTTTCCATTTCTTTTGATTATCCTCCATCTGTTCTGAACAGTCTTTTCAACTGATCCGGGAGATTCAAAGATCTCTTTCAGGAAATAGTGAGGGAAGTCCTGGCGGTCGATATCCCTCGATGTGATTTCGGTCTGCTTAATACAATCTTCCGAGAGGTGGATGGGGGTCCCGTCGTAATACATTGCCCTGATGCCTTCAAGTTCACCGCACGAGTCCTGGTCTATGATAAATATCTGGCCCTGGTTTTTGCCCTGCAATCGGTTCGGAGTCTTATCACCCCCCATTTTGATATATCGGGCGGTCTCTTCAACAAGCCCATAGACTTCTGAGGCAGCAGTATAGCGTTCTTTACCCAAACCGATGAAGAGGGTCTGTCCGCTCCCTGTCTGGGCCAAAAAGATCTTCCCCGGAGCAATGTCGGTATGCATGGCTATGGCGTGGGAGCCCGTAAAATCGTTGACAGCTAGTCGGAATGATTCCTCAAGAGGGTGGCCACTGTCATAGTATCGTTGTATGTGAAGGGGTATGATCTTGGTGTCAGTGGTGATCTGGTGGGGGATAGAGGTTTTCGTCTGCTTTTCGAATTCTTCTTTCAAGGTGAGATAGTTGTCAATATCCCCGTTCAGGAAGGCGTGAATAATACCCTTACTCCTGTAAGAGCCATGCTCGCCATTATCCAGGGTAACGACATTGTCAACTGGGTGACAGTTTGCTTCGGTGATCTCCCCAACAGAGGCCCAGCGCGTATGGGCAATCGTGGTTTGATAGAGATTGGGAAGAGCAATCAAACAGTGGAGTATCCTGTCATCATGAATCTGTTTTCTTAAGAATCTTACATTGTCACCCAAATGGCCAATCTGGGCAGCATTCTTGTAGGTAAGAATGATGGAAACGTTGCCCTCACCTCTGTGAACGGTGACATTCCTGTTTAAGAGGATGTCCTCCTTCTGGCGGGCAGAAAACTCATCTAGCAATGATCTTCTTTTTAATCCTCTTTCGAAGCGGAGATAATCCTTTTCCCCTACAATAGTAATAACGGAAATACCTGCCGAGTCTCTTCCCCTTACCTCTAATCGATCCAGGTTGTTAAAGAGGGTGTTGAGATTCTTGACTTGGGTAAAGGCCAAGAAAGGTATATCCGTATCAGTAAAGCGGGACAGACCCTCTATCTTATCCAGGTTCTTTAGTATCTCTTCTTTGAGAGACCAGGCTATATCCTTGAGCAAGGTCATTCTCTTTATGATGACCTCATCTTCCTCAAGGGAGAGGAGGCTTAACGCTTTATGGTATTCCTTTTCTTCCCCCCCAGTTATCTGTTCCAACGCATAGGAAGTCTTCTCAAGCCTTTTCCGCGTAGGTGTGTGTTTAAGTATTGAGTAGAGGGATGACGTAAGCTTAAGATCCCCGATACGATCTTGTAGCTCTTTAAGAGAAGCCTCTCCGCCGAGATAGTCTTCTATGAGGTCTCTGTTTTCCTCTCTTATCTTTCTATAGGTATATCTCTTGAGCTGGGAGATCATGGATTCTATCTTGTTTAAAGGGATTTTGGATCTGGCAATCCTCTTTTTTCTAAACGCTACAATACCGGTCAGCCCACAGCTAAGTTGACTGTGTTGCACCGGAAAGAGAACAAAGGTACCAGGCGGGACGCTCTTTGTGCTCTTCCCGAAATAGATTATGGGATAATGAAAATTCTCTTTAAAGAAGATCTTTATTCTTTCTAAGAAAGCCACTTTTCTAAAGGACCTCTTGTGCCTCATTCTCTATTGCCGTGATTACACCGGTAACTCTTCTCCCCTAGTCAATGTATTCCTGACTACAATGACGTATTTAATGGGCCCTTAGCCGATAATTCACGGATTGAACGACGTGCTCCTTAACACTAAAAATACGTCACCGAATTTACGAGTTAGAGCACTTAGTCAGAGAGATAGATTGCGTAGTAATCTCGTAAGGAGAAGTGGGCGTAGACTGGCTACAAAATATGTTTGCGTGTGTGGGCGTTTCCAAAAAATTGTAAGTCCTCAACCTTCTTAGAAGCTACCTCGTCACTAATATTCTCAATATCGACGCCACCTTGGCTTATCCTGTTTGCATTCTCCAGGACCTTTTTCGCAGCGGCCTTATCGATGACATAAATCATATTGCCACCTTTCCTGGAAAATATTTGCCCATAGGATATGGGCAGCAAAGGTGAGGGATCATTTAAGAGGGACTCTGCTACAGGATCTGTCTTGCGGTCTCCGCTGGCCAAAAGAAGTACCGTTTTTGCACCATAAACGAGCTCGACTCCCATAGAAATGGCATACCACGGGCTTTGCTCCTTGCTGGGAAAGTGTCCGTCTTGTACGGCATTTGCCACGGTATTTTCATCAAGTTTGACCAGAAGCATCTTGTTTCCCTCAAAAGGGATACCCGATTCGTGAAAGGCTACATGACCGCGTCCCCCGACCCCTACCACCTGGAAGTCAATGCCTCCTTTTCGCTCAATTCTTTCCCCGTAAGCATCTACTATCTCCCTTCGAATCCACTTAAGATATTCAGATTCAGCATCGGTTTTGATTACGACAGCCTTCCCTTTATCTACACCCTGCTCTTCCCAATCACCAGGACTGGCCTTAAGCTCAGCCAGAAGTCTTTCCTGATCAACGAGCGTGCCCCAGGGTACATTTGTTTCCTTGAATTTTTTCTCAAGGAGCCCAAAGAGCTCCTGCACCATAAAGAAGCTATAGCTTTCGGGATGCAGGGTGCGCTGCTGGGCATTTTCTCCAGGCAGACCTATATATTCATCGAGATTGAAGCTCTGGATTTTGGAGCAATCAAATTCCCCGGCATTGGCTGCTTTGGCAAAATGCTTATAAAGGCCAGTAGGTGTGTTACCGGTGGCCAGACCGAGGACATAAGCATCCTTATTGTTCAATGTGTTTTTTATGTCTTTTACCACTATGTGGGCAGCGACTTCGCTCATATGATCAAAATCTTTGGTCACAATTACCTTAAACGGCACAGCAGTACCTCCTGTTATGGTTTAATCAACTGAGTTTTTCCCGTAGCACATCAGCAATCTGTTTACAGTAGTTCTCAGTATCTTCGCGCGTAGGCCCCTCAACCATCACCCGGCACATGTTCTGTGTTCCTGAATACCGAACCAAAACCCTCCCAGTATCAGCCAGTTGCTCTTCAATGTCTTTGATAACTTGACTTATCTCAGGAATGGTAGATAGTTCAGGCTTGGTCTTTACGTCCACATTAATGAGTTTTTGGGGAAACACCTTCATAACTTGCGCGAGTTCAGATAAGGGTTTTTGGGCCTTTTTCATGGCAGCCAGAACCTGCAAAGCGGTAATAATCCCATCACCCGTGGTGTGATGGTCTAAGAAGATTACATGTCCTGACTCCTCACCGCCAATTGAGGCCCCCTTTTCCTGCATCTCTTCTAATACATATCTATCACCGACCTTGGTCACTACCTGTTCGATACCAAGTTTTTTTAAGGCGATACTAAAGCCGATGTTACTCATAACCGTACATACAACCAGATCCTTATTCAGTTTACCTTCCTTTTTCATCTCTTTAGCACAGACGGCCATGATTTGATCTCCTGTTAGAACAGAGCCCTTTTCATCAACAGTGATAAGACGGTCACCATCACCATCAAAAGCAAATCCAACATCTGCCCTCCTTTTGACTACCTCTTCTGCCAGGGTTTCCGGGTGCTGGGATCCACATTGTGCGTTGATATTCTCCCCATTGGGCTCATTAAAAAGAGAGGTGACATCTGCTCCTAACTCAAAAAAGGTATCGGGTGCTACCCTATAGGTAGCCCCATGGGCACAGTCCAGGACAACCTTGGTCCCTTCCAGGGTATAGTCCTTGGGAAAGGTATTTTTTAGAAAGACAATGTACCGACCTCTGGCGTCATCTATCCGATAGGCCTTACCCAGTTCATTGGGTGATGGATGCAAGGTTTGCATTTTATTTGAAAATATTAGTTTTTCTATCTCGAGTTCCTTTTCATCAGGGAGCTTGAAGCCCTCGCTAGAGAATATCTTAATTCCATTATCCTGAAAGGGGTTGTGGGAGGCAGATATCACAATACCAGCATCAGCCCTCATGCTATTGGTTGCAAAGGCAATTCCTGGTGTAGGTAGGGGCCCTACCAAAAGAGCATCTACCCCCATAGAACAGATCCCTGAAACCAGAGCATTTTCAAGCATGTATCCGGAGATGCGAGTGTCTTTTCCGATAATGATCCTGGGGACATGACCTTTCCGCTTAAACAGATGGGCGGTTGCCCTGCCAATATTTAAGGCCATCTCTGCAGTCATCGGGTATTCATTTGCTACACCTCTCACCCCATCGGTACCAAACAACTCTCCCATTTCTTTTCTCCTTTCAATAAATCTTTTATATAAAAAAAGCCACAGCCATCTCACCGCTGAGATGTTGTGGACTCCTTTGTCTTTGTATAATACGCCCTTGTATTATTCTTCACGAACTATATAATAGAGACTTTGAATTATGTCAACTTTTTTATAGTTTTTATATCTGAAGGTGTAAGCATTTCCACAGAATTCAATACCAAATATGGCTATCCTGTTCAAGACATCAATGTTGTGGTCTATTCTTGGAAATGGTGGCGCAGGCTTGGTCTTTAAAAGAAGGGATCTTTTCTATAACTCTCTTATTTATTTCATCCACAATACCTTGTAGCCACGTGGTTCCCTCAGCACCCCATTTCTTAGGCAAATCCTGAATGACCTTAATATAATCGTTGCCCTTTTTCTCTCGCACCTGAGCTACCGTTTCCAGAAAGACATCCCTCGCAGATACCTCACCCATATGCTCTCGAAAAGAATAAAGAATACCCTCTATCTCTTGCCACTTATCAAACAGTTCTTTTTTCTGATTTACTAACTTTTGGGCGTCTTCTCCTTTCTCAATCTTTTGATAGAGCTCGGCAGATTGGGGCATCTTGTGGGCCAGAATCTTGAGCCACTTTATTCTCTCATTAATGGCCATATCCAGTTTTTCCAATGCCCCCCCATACAATTCCTGGCACATGAAGTCGTCTTGGAAGAATTGGAAACGGACATCCAGATACCACTGCCTGAGCGCTATGAGGTTTGCAATATAATTTATATTATTTAATGTACGTCTTGCAATATTCCAATAGAGCCCCGGATAAAAAAGCGAATCCGCCTTTTTCACCCTTCCATCAATCAAGAGCTTGCCGCCTTCAGGGCAATCTCCCCGATAAATGACCCCAGCAGCTACAACCGTTCCATACCCCAATCGAGAGGGTCCAACCAGCCCCCCCTGACCTCCCAAGAAAATGGGACTCTGGTTAAGCATTACCCCTCTCGGCAGATCACCGATCAGGGAAGGGGTTGCTTTATCCTGGTTTGGGGTGTAATTGAAGTGAATATAGGAGCTTCCTACCTCGCTGTGATTCCTGCGGCTTGTGCCGCCTGCCATAAGGCAATCACAAAAATTGATAAGACTGCCCAAGGTAACAAAGGGGAAAAGAATGGTGTGCTTGAGTCCAACTACATGAGCACCGTTGGCCTCCTCTTCTAAGATACAGGCATCCCGTACCTGGGCCCCATAACCCATATTGGCCTTTTCAAGAAATACAGAATTACGGAAGAAGCCGCCCTTGAGTTCTACATTGGGGCCAATCTGGCAATCCTCTATCGTCACAGGGCCTTCATAGCCCAGTTTTGTTCCGGACATAATCAGGGTTTTCTTGCCATAGATCCTACATCCGGCATAGATCACTACACCATCACCAGAAATCCTTTCTATATCCACCTCCTCTCCGATATGAACAGTCAACGGATTGGGAATCTTGACCCCTTTTTCAATGAGGAGCCGAATCTTTTGCCTGTCTTGGTAATACATAGTACCTATCCTCAGCCTCTCGGTGCTGCCAGCTTGCATCCTATTAACATAAAATATGGGAAGATGTTCCCTTATACAAGTTTAATCCCATAAATAATACACCTAGCAAGAAGCATGCCAGCTGGATCAAAACTCACATTTTTGTAATAAATTTCAAGTCGTTATTGCATACTAAGTCAAAAAATAGTTATAGTAGTAGGAAAAAAATTACGCAAACGCAAGGAATTTTTCTACATTTTTTGGTAAAGTTTACACAGTTAGGCGATGTGTAAAAAATTTGTAGTTTTCGGCTGCAAGCATTAGACAAGAAGGCACACGGAAAAACGTTGTGCCGAATATAGATTTGTGATAGTTTTACCCGCACTTTCCCAATGACACAATAACCTTACTAAAATGCAGCCTACGATCAAGCCATGAATATTCTTTATGGAGTATATACTTTCCTTGCCGGCGGCCTGTTCCTGTCTTGTCTCCCGCCCTTCTGGGTCTATACCCGCCTGAGTGGACGACACGGCGAAAACCTGAAAGAACGCCTAGGGCACGTATCCCCAAAACTTGCACAAACCCTTTCGGGATCGCCCCGAGTGTGGATTCACGCCGTGTCCCTGGGGGAGGTCAAGGTGGCTGCCCCCATCATTAAGGCTCTCAAGCAGATCCTGCCAGGGTGCTCGGTCATGGTTTCAACGACCACCAAGCACGGCCGCGAACTTGCAGCGGAGACCTTCGGAGAAGATATTCCCGTCGTGTATGCACCAATCGATTTTATTGGTTCAGTACGCAAGGCACTTTCCCGTGTGCACCCGGATGTTCTCGTTTTTATGGAGACTGAAATATGGCCTGCGTGGCTTACCGAGGCGCGGCGGATGGGAATCAAAATCACCCTGGTTAATGGTCGGATCTCTGTGAGATCGATGGGAGGCTATCTCAAGCTCCGCCCCTTTTTTCGTGAAGTCTTAAGAAATGTCGATGCATTCAGCATGGTATTGGAAGAAGATGCGGCCCGTATCAGGGCGATGGGAGCTGATCCAGAGAAAATCGAGATAAACGGCAACGCAAAATACGACCTCCTCGTGAACCTTGCAGAGCCTGCCATGGAAACGGAAATGCGGCAGATCTTGAACCTCGAAGCCTCACATCCGGTCTTTGTGGCAGGCAGCACACGAGAAGGAGAGGAGGCAATGGTCCTGGATGCCTATGAAAAAATCGTGAGAGAATTCCCCGACACGGTCCTGATCATTTCCCCCAGGCACATTGAGCGAACACCCGAGATTGGATCCCTGCTTGAAAGGCGTGGCTTTCGGTATCAGCTCCGGAGCGAACTAGATAGCGGTAAGACAAGAAGGACAGAGCCGGTCGTCATTCTGAATACCTTTGGAGAACTCTTTAAGCTTTATAGTGTTGCAACCATCGTGTTTTGTGGAGCAAGCCTGGTGCCGCTGGGGGGGCAGAATCCCCTGGAAGCAGCGGTTTGGGGGAAAGCCGTCCTTTACGGCCCCTCTATGGAGGACTTTCTGGATGCCAAGGCATTGTTAGAGAACGTGTGTGCGGGCATACCTATTTCAAGCCCTGAAATGTTGGCCGAAAAGGCAATCTGGTTTCTCAGACATCCTGATGCCTTAAAAACCTGCGGCGCCCGAGCGCGGGAGGCCGTCATAAGGAATCAGAATGCTGCGGAAAAACACGCCAAGGTGATAGCGGGATTAGTCTGAAACTTTGGCCGCGCGGTAGTCTGGAGTAATACATTAGAGGAAGTTGGCTCATGACAATTGATCGAAGAGCCATTGAAAGTATGTACACCAGCCTTCCAGCAAGGGCTAAAATGAGGCTCAAGCGAGCCACTGAAGTGATCGTTAAGGCCAAGGAGAAAGGAGGCAAGGTGGTGGCCGTGGTGGGCAGTGGCCCGAATCTGCATGAGGGGGTGACCACCCTTATCGCAGAACTCATCCACAAGGAAATCATCGATGGTGTCTCAACTAGTTCTGCAGTAATCAATCATGAGATGGCCGGCACCCTGGAAAAGGTGAAACGATTTGATGGTGTGGCCTTTGGATTTGAACGAGACAAACTCCCCTCCGACGGGGTTTTTGAGGTCAGCATCCTCTCCAAGGCAAGGATCGAGGAATTTCAGCGTGAAATCCCCATCGACATGGGTCTTTACAGGAGGATGTGCCGGGCCAAAGGAAACACCATTATGAAGGTCGCTGGAAACATTGCCTACCCCACGGGACTTCGTACAGAGAGGCTGGCGCGCGACGTCCTTGCACTCGCAAAGCGCTGCGGCATCCCCTTTGAGCAGATGGCCGGCTGCGGAGCTGACCGGCTTACCATGATTGGTGCCGGAGCCGAGCACAATGTTCCCGTGCTGGTAACCGTACCCCAGTTGGTGGGAGGCGGAGAGGTGGGACTTGCTATCGGGGATTCCTTATCGATTTCAGAACGGTGCCACCGCATTGCAAGGCTTCTGGACAGTGCGGATGTGATTATCGAATCCGCCCTTGCCCTGTCGCAGGAAGTCCATGATGGTCCCTTTGAACGATTCACGGGCCACGGTGTATGGGCTGACTGGGAAGAGGGATGGACCTATTCCCTTGCCGACAAGAAGATCGTGCGTATCGATCTGGATCCGAATCTGGAAAGGGCATGGATGCAGGAACGCAGATCCAAGACGGTCACCGATGCGGTCCACAAAGGCCTTCCCAAGACCAAGCTTATGCGCATCCCTTTTCGGATGGAAATGTCAGGGTTTGCAAGGATTCCCGGCAGTCTCCCCGTTGTAGGCGATATCGGTGAGATCTGGCCCCTGCTGGCGACTATGGTTGCAGATGCCCTCGATGTGCCGCTTGATTTTATGAGCTACAAGCAGTCACTACCTGCGGGGGGAAAAGTCCGGGAGTGGATTGTAGAACACGTGCAGCCTGTAAACAGGGAACGGATGTTTGCGGCAGCCAGAGAACTCGCCCTTACTACCCATATAGGAGAGTTTATCTTTGGTCCGAAGAGATGAATCCATACTCCGTATCAACTTCGACTTCCCACAGGCAGAAGTTCCTTACTCCCATTCGATAGTGCTTGGGGGTTTTGAGCTGATATCATAGACTGCCCTGTTAACACCCCTGACCTCATTGATAATCCTGTTTGAAATCCTCACCAGGAGAGAATGAGGAAGCCTGGCCCAATCTGCAGTCATAACATCAAGGCTGTTTACAGCCCTGATGACCACAATATGTTCATATGTCCGCCTATCCCCCATGATCCCCACACTTTTCAGGGGTAAAAGGATGGCGAAAGACTGCCACAGTCTTTGGTAATGATTGCTTTTCTTGATTTCTGTTATCAGAATATCATCTGGCTGTCGCAGGATTGAGAGACGTCTTGCGGTAACCTCGCCAATAATCCTTACTGCCAGCCCAGGTCCTGGGAAGGGATGGCGATAAATGATGTCATCAGGCAGACCAAGCTCTTTACCCAAAAGCCTGACCTCGTCCTTAAAGAGATGTCTCAAGGGCTCGATGAGCCTCAGGCGAATCTTTTTGGGAAGGCCCCCAACATTATGATGGGATTTGATAACCGCTGATGGCCCTCCAAAGGAGGATCTGGATTCAATCAGGTCTGGATAGAGGGTTCCCTGTGCCAGAAAGCCAACTTCCCTTGATCTTTGAGGCCTCATCCTCAAATATCCTGATGAAGGTCCTTCCTATTATCTTCCTTTTCGTTTCAGGATCTACAACCCCCCTCAGTGGTTCCAAGAACCTTTTTCTGGCATTGATGGATCTGAAATTCATCCGAAAATGGCGTTTGAATACACCTCTAACCCTCTCCCCTTCCCCTCTTCTCAGAAGGCCGTTGTCCACAAAGATAGGGAT
>JABXJY010000284.1 GCA_013375385.1 Desulfobacterales bacterium | reverse complement strand
CAGCACGGGGAGAGTAGTTCCCCCTTCTGTTAGCGACCCGGCTGTTGACGAAGTAGTCCATCATTACCGGCGCTATGAAGTTTACGCCAGCCTCAAATTGTGACACATCTATCAGCTGTCCCTTTCCCGTTTTTCGTCGATAATCCAACGCGGCAATGAGCATGGCTGCCCCAAAACGCGGGGCGATGGTATCGGTGTAGGGGCCGTAGGGATTTGATGGTAATCTGTCGGGCCAGCCGCACAAATGGGCATAACCACTGATCCCGACCAGATTCACTCCTGTACCGGGTAGGCGGCAGTGAGGACCGGTATGTCCCTGCATATTCGTCCGTATCATGATGACATCCGGCTTTATCTTTGTTATCTCCTCATAGCTCAACCCCCACTTCTCCATCACACCCACGGTGAAGCTTTCAGCCACCACATCCGCCCAAGCGATGAGTCGCTTCACGAGTTCTATTCCTTGAGAGCGGTTCATATTGATAGTCATGCCGTATTTATTGGGGTTGTATATGCCAAAATAGGCGGCACGGTCAACCCCAGGAATGCCATCCTTATAGGGCGGGGTAGTCCTCAACAGGTCAGGGCGAGATCTGGATTCTATACGAACTACCGTGGCGCCATAGTCAGCAAGGTACTTTGTAGTGATGGGTCCTGCCCCTGCCCACGTAAAGTCAACGACCTTGAGATCATGAAACACCTCTTTTGATGTCATACTAAACCACTCCCGACTGCTTCAGGACTATGAGGTCGTCCCGGGAAAATCCCAGCTCCCCGTAAACCTCTTGATTATGTTCGCCGATGTGCGGAGCCCGCTTTCTGAGAAGCATAGGCGTTAACGATGCACGGACAGCAGGGCCAGGATACGTAATCGTCTCCCCGAGCTCTGGATGATCTATTTGAAGCCAGAACTCCCTGCTATCAAGCTGCTCGTTTTCCGCTATATCCTTTGGGGTCGACACAGGGTAAACCATGATGTTTAATCTCAAGGCCTCGCTGTAAAGCTCTTCTTTGGTATGGCTCTTGAAGAATCTCACCATCAGTTCTTCGATCTTGCTCCAAACCTCTTGGGTTAACTGCCCCATATCAAAATTGTCCCAATCTATCCCCCTCAGAAAATCATCAGACATGTCTTCCCGGTCCATCCACTCTGCGAGGAGTCGATTTGTTCTGGCTCCCAATACCCCACCGTATACGGGCATATTTATGTAACCATCTTTGCATGGCCAGATCTGACGCTGCAACACACCGCTCGTAAGTCCTGTCCTCCAGGCACCAGCCCGCTTCAAGTTTATTTTGTTGAGTTCCCAGAACCATGATGCATTGAAGGTAGTCATGAAGGCAGCCTGCTGAATAGAAAGATCTACCCACTGCCCACAGCCGCTCGTTTCCCGATAGTAATGGGCAACCAGGGTCTGCACAGCAGCGTCAGCCCCACCATGAAGATAGGCCTGTGGAAAAGTTATACGAACCGGCGGACGATCAGGGTCACCGCAAAGATACATCAGGCCACACGTGGCCATCTCGACTATATCCGAAGCATTGTATCGACTATACGGTCCAGTCTGCCCAAACGGGGTTATGGAAGTGAGGATAATTGCCGGGTTCATTTGGCTTAACTGTGCATAGCCTAAACCCAGGGAATCCATATAACCAGGCGGGAAGGATTCTATGACAAAATGGGCTTTCTCAACGAGCTTGCTCAATAGCCCTCTTCCATCATCTGATTCAATATTTAAGGTTATTCCCCTCTTGTTGGCATTGTAAGCAAACCAATAGAGGCTCTTCTCAGGGTCAGGGATATCGTGATAAAAGGGACCTATATTCCTGCATGGATCCCCCGCCGGGGGTTCTATCTTGATGACATCGGCTCCCAGATCCGCCAGTATCCTGCCGCAGAGGAATCCCTTTTCATCGGTCAGGTCCAATACCCGATAGGGTGAAAGAGGCCCCTGTCTCTGTTCATCCATGGTCTCCCGCTACCCCTCCCTTGAAGGTAATGCTATCGTTGCAGAACCGGGGGCAACCTTTACCGCATCTTGATTCTCCACCCAGATATCACAATCCACCAGATTTTGGCCTGCCTGCCGATATTTCTTGACTACCGTACCCTTAACCGTGAGGGTGTCGCCCGGAAAACCCATCACCTTGACCTGATACCCCAGCTTTTTGAGTCTCCCCGGATCCCCTGCCCACCTTGTCATCATTGTGGAGAGAAATGCACCATAGAGGCACGCTGGAATATTGGCATCTTTGAAGCCCTGCCTTTGGGCAAACTCCTTGTCTGTGTGGAGTAGATACATATTCCAGGTGGCCGCAGCATACTCTATGAGCTGGAGTAACGTCACGTTATGCGCTGAGCCAGGAATTTCGGTGTTCACATCCACATCTTCAAAAAGTATCTGTTTCATGGAGATCTCCTTCCACCAAGTTATCGCCCTAGTTCGTAGTCGAGACTACGGATTCTCAGCTTAGAGACTAATGGGCTTCTCTCGCCCGCTCTCCCGCTAGCGGGATCGCTCGAGCTCCCAGAGTACACAGAGATAGAGAGTTTGGCCTGATTTTTTGAGAGGAAAAATCAGGCCAAATACTCAGCCCCTACTGGGGTAAACTTCCAGCGACAGCTGGATGGAAGCTTGATCTGGATTGCCCCCTCAGCAATCCAGATCAATGCTCTGTGTCCTCTGTGCCCTCTGTGAGAGATAAAAGCATGCCCGTAATCAACTACTTCTGTCATTGTATGTCACCGGATTCATGAAACTGTGCACTATTTGAAGAACATAAGTGTTTCCCGATTAATACCGAGCAGTTCTCCTTCCTGATTGGTATAGGTAGTATCATAGACTACGAAGATTATTGTACCTACCTTTTTGCTCTCTTTCTCGTAGACATCAATAATCTTCCTCTTTCGATTTACTGCATCGCCAGGCCTTACCAGCTTAAAGAACTGGTACTCATTGCCACCACGAGCAAGTCTATATCCGGGTAACTTTATTCTTGTCAAGTCGCGCCCATCATCACCGAGCTCGACGGAAGCAGGTATGAGATCGAACACAAATGTTGGAGGAGCAACAACCCCTCCATGTTCC
>JABXJY010000283.1 GCA_013375385.1 Desulfobacterales bacterium | reverse complement strand
CTATCTGTGCAATTTTGTTGCAGTATTCTTTCGTTAATCATAACCTCCCTTTTCCTTTCCTGTGAAAGAAAAGGGATAGATTGTCAGACCCTTACCGCTTCCCATTGATCTTATCCCTCAACCTCCCGGAACACTTAAACCTAACTACCCTCCTTTCACCCAGCATCAGATCTTCCCTGGTTTGAGGGTTCCTTCCTCTCCGCTCATTTTTCTCCCTTACCGAAAACTTTCCAAACCCACTGATCAAGATATCTTCTCCATTTTCCAGGGTCTCTTTGATGATCTCCAAGAGGGATTCAACCACTTGCGTGGATTTGGTTTTAGAGAGCCCGACGTGGTTGTACATGGAGTCGATCAGATCTGCCTTGGTGAGGGTCATAGAGTGCCTCCTTTCTTCTCAGGGAAATAAGCCATCAACCATGAGTATGTCAATGGATTTCTCAGGATTTCGGGGACTATGTAGGTAAAGAGAATGTTTTATCTGGCCATTGCAGATTTCAATCGCCATTCGATAAAATCACCGAGGTGGAAGGATACCAGGGTTCAGTTAGTAACATTTAATGCGCTCTTCAGAGCGGAGCAGTTTATATCCGGAAAGTAAAAAGTGCCTTGGTATCGAGAAATTGAGGATTTGCACTTTTTGATTCTTATAAGAAATCCAGCGGGGATTACTATCGCATGGCGTTGTTATCACGGAAAGAGTAAGAGAACTATACCACTTCTCTATTTACCCCCGTTGCCATTAGCTGTTGAAGACACCTTAAGCAACGAGCTAGGCTATCTGATGAACTGGCCGCCACATCGGGCCTCCACCCGTTTGTGGCATCTTGAATAAATTCACTAAGACGTGAAGTATAGGCTGGGCCAATTTTACGGCTGCTTCCAGGTCGAGGGACCATATCCTGGCGAATGTCCATTCGCCGCGAACGTCTCGCTAGGTCGACCATTGCGCACTTTGGATGATCCACCGATTCAGGGTGCTGTGGAATAAAATTAATACCAATACTTAGGAAACGGGAGAGGCGTTCACGGTCTGCGAAAAGCCAAGCTTCCACCTCCCGCACTGCAATACGGAAACACATATTGGGAGATGGATTAGGTAGTAATGAAGTTCTGAATGGAGGCGCACAGTCATCATCATGATTTAAGTCAACTAGGACAATCCAGGGACGGAAGCGAGCGGATTGATTGTAGCCCTTAAGTTTATCTAAGAGATATTGCTTACCTCGCCTACCATAAACAGGCCCCGATGAACCCCCTAAGTGTTGAACAAGGCGCTTGATCAAAGCTTCGTCTACGAGACCTTCAACAGCACTTGAGATAGCAACAGGATTCCCGTTTTTCATACTTCAATCCGCAAAAAGCGTCAATTGGTGAACATACTCCGGTCGCGTTAATGGCATTACTGCATCTGCTAGACTTAAACCACCTTCTAGAAGCTCCTCAACCGCGCGAAGATCCTTCGCAACACTAACGGATGTTCCCTCAATCCCAGGCCGCAGAAGCAACACTTCATCGAGAGCTATCCCATCATCTTGCAATAGATCGGTTGAGTGTGTGCTAATCAGAACCTGCCGCCCGAAGCGACGCTGGACGCGGGCAAACATTTGGGGTATAAAGCGAATCACTTCGGGGTGGAGAGAGAGCTCAGGTTCTTCCAAAAGGAGGGGCCCAGTCCCTTCTAGCACGGCCCACAGCAATCCCATAAGCCTGAGCGTGCCATCCGAAAACTGCTCTTCGTTTTGCCATGCGCCGCGAGGGCGCCAATGATCATATTTGCCGCGCAAATGAGGCGTTCCCCGAGCATCGCGCCATAATTCGAGATCTTGAAGTTGAGGAACCGCAACTCTCAATGCATCTCGGATGCGTCGCAGGCGGGAACGATGAGTTCTAGGAGGTGTGCTAGCAATCTGCTCAAGGAAATCTCCACCATATGGATCATTAGTTCTACCAACTGAACGATCTGGTTCGCGAACCAGTTGAGGTACGATGTGCAGATAGCGAACGGAGGAAAAGAAATCCGCCACATCTCTGAAATTTCGGTTTGCATATACTTGTTCAAGGTAGGTCTGAGTCAATCGCTTTGAATCTTTTTCATCTTCTTTATCAGGTCTAATCAATATATCTGAACCCTCCTTTGCCACTCTCTCTTTTTTAATGATCGGCCGCCGCAAGTTATCTTGGTTGAAATGGAGTTCATACTCCCAAGCGGAAGGTATCTCATCGTTACCGATATGGATCATGACTACGATATCCGAATAACGGCGAGCTGCTAAACATCGTAGACTAGACACGCCACCGCGTTTGATTTGAACGGCATTTTGAAAACCGCCTCCGACAGCCACGATATTATGGAGGAAACGAAATACATCCAATAAATTCGATTTTCCTGATGCGTTTGGCCCAATAAGGAAAACGCGACGCTGAAGGCCTGCATCAATCCTGGCAAAATTCGTCCAGTTCTCTAGGTAAATCTTGGTAAATCGAAATGTTTTGCTTGTTGCTTTAGTCATTTCTCGAATCCTCATTCACAAATGATTGAATACTGTTGCCACCCATTTCTTACCCCAGTCTGCTTTTAAAAAGGATTTTATACCAGTGTACTAGCGGAACCCCAAGACCCATGGCAACCTGCTATTGTATCTTGGTAACTTTCTAAAGATATTAGAAAAAACAGTAGAAAGCAATATGAAATTTTTACTGGCAAATGTAGAGGCTAAGCAAAGGGCTGATGCAGTGTAGCACTTAACTGAGAAACGCCTGGATAATAGCCTGCATAAAAAGAAAAAATGGCAGAATTATTTTTCAAAGATCGAAGATGTCCCTCGGGCATCTTGATATGATTTTCACTTTCCTATTTATCTCATACCCATCCTTATGCTTGACTCAGATAATCCTAGCCTGTATCTCTAAAGTAGATTATTTATTACAAGATGGTATCTGCTATCCTGGCTCCTCATCAATTCTGTTGATTTGCGATAAAAATCTAGTACGATTCGATAATTGGCAAGCCGCAGGACTTCAGGTAGAAATCAGAAGTCAAATTCATTTCAGTGGATTTGAAATCTGGTATGGCCTCTCTTCACGTGCGGCGAG
>JABXJY010000282.1 GCA_013375385.1 Desulfobacterales bacterium | reverse complement strand
GTGCGGAGAGTTGCCCTGTCGGACGCAGCCGCAGTAAGGTCTTGATGCGGCACAGAGAGGAGACGTAAGATATGAAGGCCCAAGAAGATGTAGAAAGACCAATGCATCCCCTGGTGAGTAAGTACCTGAGGCTTGAAAGGATGCCCCATATGGCTTGCCCGGGCTGTGGCATAGGCCAGGTGATCCACTCAACCCTGATTGCCTGTGATGACCTGGCGTTGACGCCTGAAAATACGGTTTGGGTCCAGGGGGTAGGATGCTCGAGCAGGATAACCTATACGCTGTGGAAAGGGGACAGTATAGACGCCCATCACGGCAGAATATTTGCTGTCGCTACCGGCATGAAGATGTCGAGACCCGATCTCAACTTCATTTGCTTTACAGGAGACGGCGACTGCATGGCCATAGGGGGGAATCACTTCTTGCATGCCTGCCGGCGCAACCTGGACGTCACTGCTCTGATGTTCAATAACGCCATATATGGTATGACGGGAGGGCAGGTGGCTCCTACCTCACCTGTAGGAGCAAGGACGACGACCACCCCTTATGGAAACATAGAGGATCCTTTAGACACGGTGAATGTGGCTATTGCAGCAGGTGCCTCCTACGTAGCTCGCTGGCGCGCTACAGATTTCAAGCAACTCACGAAATCCATTAAGAAGGGAATCAAGACTAAAGGATTCAGCTATATAGAGATATTGGTACAGTGTCCGACTCAGTTCGGCCGATACGTCTTGAATACCGGAGATCCCGCAAAAATCATAGAGTGGTACAAGGAAAATACGGTGAGGCTGAAGAAGGCTGAGAAGATGTCACCTGAACAACTCAAGGACAAGATCCTCATCGGAGAATTCGCCCAAAGAAAGGATCGGACTGGCATCGTGGAAAGATATTGGGAGATGGTGAAAGAAATCCAAGGCGAGAGGGCATAGAACATGGCGAGAGTAGAGATACGCTTTGCCGGATTTGGAGGTCAGGGTCTCCTCCTGGCGGGAATAATGCTGGGCAATGCTGCGGCGATACAGGCTGGCAAAAATGCCGCCCAGACCCAGTCTTATGGGACAGAGGCTCGAGGTGGAGCCAGCCAATGCAACGTGGTCATCGATGATGAACCAATAACGTATGTGGGCGTTGTCCATCCTGATGTCTTCGTTTGCATGAGCCAGGAGGCATACGACAAGTTCATAGGGAATTTGAAGGAGGGTGGCATGGTCTTCTACGACACGGACCTCGTCAAGATAAAGGAGGTACCGGGTGCCAAACAGATTGCCATTCCAGCCACTAAAACAGCCATCGATGTGCTTGACAGAAAGATCGTGGCCAATATGGTCATTCTGGGGAGCGTTATCGAGGGAACCAGGGTTCTGGATGCCGGCATGGTAAAAGACACCATCAAGGACAACGTTCCAGAAGGAACCGAGGAGCTTAATCTAAGAGCGTTGGAGGAAGGAAGAAGGCTGTACAGAGAGGCTGCAGGCCGTCTTTGATTTGTGGGGCCAAAAATGAACGTTGAGTTCTATAAGAGGGCGGTAAGGTGTCTTGATGCCAGGATAGGTATCGTGTCCAACAACGAAGAACTGATCAGGAGCAAGAGGTATTTCGAGTCCGACAAGATGGAATCCCTCTTGACCAACGTTCACCAGTTACCCGAGGTTCCCTATGAGAATACGGACGCAGATTTCATCGTGTTTGACGATCCACAGATCAAGCCATGCGTATCCATCGGGGAGAAAACCTGCTTCTGCTCAGGCGATTTCTCCACGTGGGAGAGCGACTGCAAGGACATAAGATACGGCCTGTTCGGGAACCTGGGCCTTTTCTTCAGGTACAGTCTGGCGGTGCTGGAAAGGTTTCATGGAATCTACAGCTTCCACGCAAGCTCGCTCTATATCCCAAGCAACAAAACGGTGCTTCTGATAGTGGGTGGCGCAGGGGCAGGCAAAACTGTCTACCTGCTGAAAGGTGTGGTTGAGGGCTGGAAGATCCTGAGCACCGAGATGACACACCTGAGGATAGTCAAGGACGGATACGAGCTTTACAAAGGTTCCCTTTACGATAATGTGCGGGTTGGCAACCTCGTCTATGATTTCCCTGAAGCGATAGATAAGCTCGGCTTGGAAATACCCCAGGTCGAAAATGTGTGGGCGCACAAGGTAACCATAGATTTAAAGGCACTGGAAGCAGATGATGTCTACCGCAACCCGCGGGTGCAGATCATCAATGCGAGAATAGAATCTGACAGAACAAAAGCCGACGTTACCGTTATGAGGGAGAAGGATAAGATCCTGTGGACCCTTTATCAGAATGCCAGCGAGAAGTTGGCACCGCCGTGGCTCATGTATGAAAGGCTGCCGGTGGATGGGTGCGATGATGAACGTCTGGCCAGGGCGAGGCTGGAGACCATGCGCACGTTCCTGGATATGGCCGATATCCTCCCGGTTAAGTCGATTTTGGCCGGGGTAAAGAATTGCATGGAAGGAATAGAGGTATAACGTTACGGTCTGGGGTGACCTTCAAGATTTTGATATAAGTAATAGTTTTCCGGTTGCGTCTTTTTTGGCCGGGATAAAAAATTGAAAGGAGGGAGTAGTGAGATGAGTGTTAAATCATTTGATGGCGTTTTTGAAATTCCGGTTCCCGGTAGAACGATGAAACCCAGGGAGGCCGGTGTTACGATGATTATCGACAAAGGGCTGGGCCTTGGTGCCACCAAGGATCTGCTTGAGATGGCAGGAGATTACATCGACATGGTAAAGTTTACCTTCGGTACTTCGGCCTTCATGGATATGGATATTACCAAGAAAAAAGCAGAGCTCTTGAACAGCTATGACGTATGGACCATGCCCGGCGGCACCTTCATGGAGGTTGCCCTATGGCAGAAGAGGTATCCGGAGTATTTGGAGCGGTGCAAGGAGCTCGGGTTCAATGCTATAGAGATATCAGATGGGACCATCGAGTTTGATTTAGAGACGAGAAAGGATTGCATAAAGAGGGCCGTTGACAGGGGGTTTAAGGTGCTAACCGAAGTGGGAAAAAAGGACCCCAATGAGAAGGTTGCCTTCGATATGATGCACAAAGAGATCGCCTCAGATCTTGACTGTGGGGCTTTT
>JABXJY010000048.1 GCA_013375385.1 Desulfobacterales bacterium | reverse complement strand
GATATGGCAAATATTATTATAGCCCAGTTTCTATTCCTGGAATCTGAAGACCCAGATAAGGATATAAATCTCTATATTAACTCCCCTGGGGGCTCGATTACAGCGGGCCTAGCTATCTATGATACGATGCAATATGTAAGATCCGATGTTACCACAATCTGCACCGGACAGGCTAGCAGCATGGCCGCTCTTTTGTTGGCTGCCGGCAGTCCGGGAAAGCGGTTTGCCCTTCCACATTCCAGGATCATGATACATCAACCGATGGGGGTAACACAGGGGCAGGCTACAGATATAGATATACAGGCCAGGGAAATAATCAGGCTCAAAGGGGCCATCAATGAGCTTTTTGCCCTGCACACAGGCCAGGATAGGAAAAAGATCGGGAATGATACGGAAAGGGATTTCTTCATGACTGGCCAGGAGGCGCTGGAATATGGCATTGTAGATAAGGTGATTACAAAAAGGGAAATGATGAGCATGGGAAAAGATAAAGGGAGTAGTGTTAAATGACCAGGAAAGACGATCTGTCAGGCGAACTTGTTTGTTCATTCTGTGGTAAAAGCCAGGATGAGGTCAAGAAGCTGATTGCCGGACCCTCAGTTTACATCTGTGATGAATGTGTTTCTCTTTGTAGCGAAATTATCGATGAGGAATATGAACAGGAAGAGAAAAGCAAACAGAAAGATTTTCTCCTCAAACCACACGAGATAAAGAAAAGTCTGGATCAGTATGTAATCGAGCAAGAGAGGGCTAAGAAAGCTCTTTCCGTAGCAGTACACAACCACTACCAAAGAATAGGCGCAAGCCTTGACAGCGACGATGTGGAGATTGACAAAAGCAACATACTTCTCATAGGGCCTACCGGGTCAGGCAAGACACTTTTGGCGCAAACTCTGGCAAGGATATTGAATGTGCCGTTTACCATCGCAGATGCCACCACACTGACCGAAGCTGGCTACGTAGGTGAGGATGTTGAAAGCATAATCCTCAGTCTTGTTCAAATGGCAGACTATGATATTGATAAGGCAACGAGAGGCATTGTCTATATTGATGAGATAGACAAGATTGCCAGAAAGTCCGATAGTCCTTCAATAACGAGGGATGTTTCTGGAGAAGGGGTTCAACAGGCACTCCTGAAGATATTAGAAGGTACCGTTGCCAATATACCCCCCAAGGGAGGCAGAAAACACCCTCAACAGGACTTCTTAAAGGTGGACACCAGGAACATCCTCTTCATTTGCGGAGGAACCTTTAATGGCTTAGATAAGATAACCCTGTCAAGAATTGGGTGCAAAACATTGGGTTTTGAGGCTGACATCAGAGGCCAGGGAGACTTAAACCTCGAGGAAACCTTGTCCTTAGTTCAACCTGAAGATCTCCTTAAGTTTGGTTTGATACCAGAGTTTATCGGGCGACTCCCAGTAATAGCCTCTCTCGGGGAACTGAGCCTTGACGCCTTAGTCAGGATCCTGACAGAGCCCAAGAATGCCCTCGTTAAACAGTATCAAAAGCTCTTTGAGTTTCAAGGTGTAAAACTAAGGTTCGCCAAGGATGCATTAAAGGCTGTGGCAAAGGAAGCACTTGATCGGAAATCTGGGGCCAGGGGACTGAGGGCCATTCTTGAAAAGGTTATGCTGGATATTATGTATGATCTTCCCTCCAGGTCAGGTGTGAGCGAATGTGTTATTGGAGAAGAAGTTATTCTTAGTAATGAACCTCCTCTACTTTTGTATGAAAACCAGATTGAGTATGCTTAGGAATTGGCTATGTTTAAAAAGAACCCCCTAGAAGATTTCTTAAGGCGAGAGAAGAAGCAGGTTCCATTACTCCCTCTGAGGGATATCGTTGTATTTCCCGGTATGGTGGTCCCCTTATTTGTGGGCAGGGAAAAATCCATTAATGCACTGAAATATGCATTGTCCCAGGAGAAGGAGATTTTCCTGGCCACCCAGAAAAGTGCCAAGATGGATGACCCGACCCTTCGAGATATATATTCTTTTGGTACCCTGGCCACAGTTCTTCAGCTTCTCAAGATGCCCGATGGAACGGTTAAGAGCTTGGTGGAGGGAAAGAAAAGGGCCAAGATCAAGAATTATTTACCTGAGGCCGGTTTTTTTATCGTCGAGGTAGAGGAAATTGTGGCACATCACGAACCAGACGCCAGGACCGAGGCCCTTATGAGGAGCATCCATTCATCATTTGAGTCCTACGCAAAGCTTAACCAGAAGATTGGTGACGATGTAGTTGAGACAGTTACATCCATCACTGACCCATCTCAACTCATTAATACCGTGGCCGCTCATCTAACAGCAAAGATAAAAGAAAAGCAATCCTTGCTGGAGATAGAGGATATTAATAGTGGGCTCGAAGGGTTATACAAGATACTGAATGCCGAGATTGATATTCTTCAACTCGAGGAAACGCTGAGGCAGAGGGTTAAGAAACAGATGGAGAAGACGCAGAAAAACTATTATCTTAACGAGCAGATGCGGGCAATACAGAAAGAAATGGGAACCCAGGATGATTTTGCCAGCGAGCTCAAAGACCTCGAAAGAAGAATAAAGAACAAAAGCCTACCCAAGGAGGCAGCAGCAAAGGTTAGACAGGAATTCAAAAAATTGAAGATGATGACCCCCCAATCTGCAGAGGCCACCGTGGTGCGGAACTATATTGATTGGATTTTATCCTTGCCTTGGCTCACCAAGACAAAAGACAAATTAGACATCCAGGAGGCTGAAACCATACTTGAAGAAGACCATTATGGTCTATCCAAGCCTAAAGAGAGGATAGTGGAATATTTAGCTGTCCAGAACTTGACAAAAAAGATCAAAGGCCCGATACTCTGTTTTGTTGGGCCGCCAGGGGTTGGCAAGACCTCCTTAGCCAAATCTGTGGCAAGGTCCATGGCAAGGAATTTTGTCAGGCTCTCTCTTGGTGGTGTCAGGGATGAGGCTGAGATACGGGGCCACAGAAGAACATATATTGGGGCTATGCCAGGAAGGATCATCCAATATCTTAAAAGGGCAAAATCAAATAACCCTGTGTTTTGCCTGGATGAGGTAGACAAGATGAGTACCGACTTCAGGGGAGATCCATCGGCTGCCCTCTTAGAAGTACTCGACCCTGAACAAAACAATGCCTTTAATGACCACTATCTTGATCTTGACTACGATCTTTCAGAGGTTCTTTTCATAACTACAGCGAATGATCTTATAGGGATTCCACCGGCCTTGCAGGACAGAATGGAGATCATAAGACTCCCTGGCTATACGGAAATCGAAAAGTTGAATATTGCCAAAAGGTTCCTGGTAAAGAAGCAGACCGAACAAAATGGCCTCTCAAAGGACAATATCTCTTTTTCTGATCAGGCTATCTTAAACATAATCAGGTATTATACGAGAGAGGCAGGGGTTCGAAATCTTGAAAGGGAAATAGCTGCTGTGTGCAGAAAGGTGGCCAAAGAGGTGGCCAAGAAAGGTATATCTACAAAGATACGGATTACTGCGAATTCTCTTCATCGTTACTTAGGTGTCCACAAATTTCACTATGGGAAGACCGAGGAAAAAGATGAGATAGGTCTGGCCACCGGTTTAGCCTGGACAAGTGCAGGCGGCGAGTTGCTTCAGATAGAGACTACGGTTATGCCGGGAAAGGGAAACCTGGATCTAACAGGTACCCTTGGGGATGTGATGAAAGAATCAGCTAAGGCTGCCCTGAGTTATGTTCGCACAAGGGGAAGAAAGCTTGGTCTTCCGGACGATTTCTGTGAAAAAATAGACATACATGTCCATATCCCTGAGGGTGCCACACCTAAAGATGGGCCATCGGCAGGTATCACCGTAGCTACATCGATTGTCTCCGCCTTACTGAGAAAACCGGTTAAAAGAAACTTGGCCATGACCGGTGAAATAACCCTGAGGGGTAGAATTCTTCCTATTGGGGGCCTTAAGGAGAAGATAATAGCAGCCCATAGAGGTGGAATAGAAAAGGTTCTCATCCCCTTAGATAATAAAAAGGATATTGAGGAAATACCTGCTAAGGTCCTCAAGAAAGTCCAGCTAATCCCGGTTGAGGACATGGACGCAGTCCTTAAAGAGACCCTCATAACCGAGGAAGGGGAAGAACTCTTTCTCCCAGAAGATAGGTTCCAGCCTTTTACATTGCCAAAAGGAGAGACCCAACCTGAGATAACTGCACACTAATTGGGGGCGGGTAGCTCAGCGGGAGAGCATCGGCCTTACAAGCCGAGGGTCACAGGTTCAATCCCTGTTCCGCCTACCAAAAATAGCTTATCGCTATTTACCAATGGCCAGTGGCTATTGGCTAATAGCTAAATGTAAAACCGAAGGTTTTTTGGGGACGTAGTTCAGTTCTGGTTAGAACGCCGGCCTGTCACGCCGGAGGTCGCGGGTTCGAGTCCCGTCGTCCCCGCCATTTTTTTGTGAAAGCCTGTCAAGTTTAGCGACGGGCTTTCTTTGTATCATGCCATTTTGTATATACATCCTCAAAAGTCTCTAAGATGGAAGTTACTATGTGGGGATTACTCAAAATCTGCATTCTAGACTTGAGCGCCATAATCAAGGACGGACGAAATATACCAAGAGTAAAAGACCACGGGAGTTAGTTTATCGTGAAGAGTATGAAGATAGGTCCAGCGCGATGAAGCGTGAAAAAGACATAAAGAGCCGAAAGAGTTGACAGTTTATCGAATGTTTAAGTACTTTCGGATAGTTCCTGTTTTGCCTCCCTATCCTCCGAAGGCGGCAGTCAATCTTTCTCCTGATCTCTTCTAATCTTCTTTCTCTCTCCTCTTCTTTTTCTGCATCCCCTCTGCACTGGTTGCACCCAAATGACATTTACCAGCAAAGGGAGAAAAGGTTTTGAATAAATTCATACTTTTTATTGAATTCTATTTTACCATATGGTATATAATGCCATATGCGAGCAAGACCAATCTATCGGGAAAAGTTTATTTATGCCGATGGAGCCATTCGCAAGATGGTTCTGTGGCAACTTCCAGAAAAAAGCGCTGAAAACCCACATGGCCTAAAATACCGCCTGTATTACGGTCTTAATGATGGAACCTGTTTAGTGCGTTATGACAATGAGACCGGCAAAGGGGATCACAGGCATAGGGGAGATCAGGAAGAACCTCATCAATTTGAAGGTGTAGAGACTTTAGTTGCAGACTTTCTGGAAGACATTGAAAAGGCAAGGAGGGGATAGAAATGAAGAAAGAGATCCAGATTGGGGTCGGCGATTCCGCGAGGACAGCCAAAGGCTTTATCGACGTATGGAAGCGAGCGGAGCGCGGGGAGAAAGTGGAAGCCGAAGAGCGGCTGTATTTCGAAAACCTGGAAACGCTGCTCAAGACACTTACATCAGGACGGTGGGTGTTATTGAAAACGTTGCGCACAAACGGGCCGATGAGCGTGCGCTCTCTGGCCAATGAGCTGAGACGGGATTACAAAAACGTTCACACAGATGTGCGGCGACTGGAGAGTATCGGATTAATTAACCGTACCAAAGATGACAAGATAGAAGTGCCCTGGGATATTTTGGAAGCGCGGCTTAGACTTGCGGCGTGATTGCGGAGCCTATTCCTCCGGGGTCAGCGAAAAGAAATAAGAAAGAACTCTCTCTGCGGGCTTTGTATCTCGAGGGAAGCCCGTAGGGGCGGGACAAGCGGGCGGTGAATAGTGACTCACTCAGCTAGGGAGCCTATTTTAGGATATCGGATTTCCCCAGGCATCAGCCCTGGACATATGTTAGGGTCTCTCTATAAGTTCCAGGTAGACGTTATCAGGTCCCAGGCAGAAAGCGATTTTGGCCCCGGATGGGGATCGAGTTACATCTACGGGAAAGAGGAAGCCATTTTCTTTCAGTCGATGGATCAGTTCCTCGATATTTTCCACGGCGATGCCGATGTGGTCGATGCTTGCCATCTCCGGTTTCGGTTGCTCCACTGCCGGAGGGACGTGCAGAATGGATAACTTGGATTTATCACCCAGGGACATGACGGTTAGTTTTCTTCCCAGGTTCTCGAATTCCTGGATCACCCGTGCCCCGAAAAAATTCTCGAAGAACTCGATTGTCTTGGCAGGGTCACTTGCGTGGATGTGCACGTGGTCGATGTTCGCCATAAAAGCCCTCCTTTCGAAATAAAAGGTTCCCTCCCCTTTGAAACTAGAATAGAGTTACTATACAAGAGTTTTCCTTCGCCGTAAAGGGGTAGGTGGATGACCGGTTTCAAAAGCCAGGTCAGCATAATGCCCATAACAGAGACAGCTATGCTCATCCAGAAAGCTCGCTCATAGCTACCCAAAAGATCAAAGATGTAACCAGTAAAGTACGAACCAAAGTTAGGGGCACCTGATTCAGCAAACACCAAAGTCCCCATAACTAAACCAAGCGAAACCAGCCCAAATACCTCTTTCCCGTGACCGACTACCTCTCTAAGGTCTCGTAGAGCTCTCCTGCGCGGTAAGAGCTTCGCACGAAGGGACCACTGGCAACCTCCCGGAACCCCATCTCCAGTGCGACCTCCCGCCACTGCTCAAAGGCCTCCGGAGGGAGGAAGCGCTCCACAGGCAGGTGATCCCTGGAGGGCTGGAGGTACTGGCCAAGGGTAAGCATTCGGCACTCGGCCTCCAGGAGTTCAAAAAGAGCCTGCCTGAGTTCTTCTGGGGATTCCCCCAGCCCCACCATGAGGCCTGACTTGGTTGGGATATGAGGGGAAAACCCCCGAACCTGCTTGAGTAACCGCACAGATCTATGGTAGCCGGCCCCCGGCCGGACCTTTGGATAGAGGCGGGGTACGGTTTCCAGGTTGTGGTTAATCACATCTGGCCGGGCCTCTACCACAGTTCTAAGTGCCCTATTGGAACCCTGAAAATCAGGCACCAGGACCTCAATCCGGGCCTTGGGAACCCGGCGGCGTATCTCCCTGATCGTCCGTGCAAAGTGCCCTGACCCGCCATCGGGAAGGTCGTCCCGGGTGACCGATGTGACGACCACGAACCGAAGTCCCATACTCTGGACAGCCTCAGCCACCCTGCGGGGCTCGTCAATGTCTGGAGGTCCTACAGGACCATGGGCCACCGCGCAGAAACGGCAGTTGCGCGTGCAACGGTCTCCCAGGATCAGGAAGGTGGCGGTGCCCTGAGAGAAGCACTCCCCCTGATTGGGGCAATGGGCTTCCTGACAGACGGTGTGAAGCGTGCACCTCTGGAGGATCCTGTGTACCTCTCGGTAGGTAGCTCCGGCTGGGATCCTCCGCTTCAGCCACGGCGGTTTGCGTAAACGTGACCTTTGCCCGTGATCCGAGCTCACATCATCTCTCTGCCCAGTGCCTGGGCCTCAGTGCCAAGCAGGAGATAGATATCCTCCAGGCTCACCTGCTCCATTTCCACGCCAAAGATCTCCTGGATGTGCAAAGCAATGGCACACCGAACATCCTCAATTGGGATCTCCTTGCCCAGGAGCCGCTGCATAGAGGTCATGTGGACGCCTTGCAGGCCGCATGGATGAATCCAACTGAAGGGCGCCAGTGATGTGTTCACGTTGAGGGCAAACCCGTGAAAGCTCACCGCCCGATGCACGGCAATTCCCACGCTGCCGATCTTAGACGTTCCCACCCAGACACCGCGGTTCATGGGGTCTCGGCCTGCCCTGATCCCCCAATCCGCCACCGTGCGGATCATGACTTCCTCCAGGGCTCCTACGAAATCGACAACCTTCCAACGACCCTTCCTCAGATCTACTACCGGGTAACCGACGAGCTGCCCTGGTCCGTGATAAGTGATATCCCCTCCCCGTTCTGCATGGACAACTCGAATTCGTCGCGATTCAAGAAAGGCCTCGGCCACCAGCAGGTGCTCACGGCTCCCCTGACGTCCCAGAGTGAACACCGGCGGGTGTTCAAGCAACATAAGCACATCCTGACTCAGCCTTGCAGTGGTCTTTGCATCCACCAACGCACGCTGCAGTTCCAGGGCCTTGCGGTAATCCATGGAGGGTGCCTCTGCGCAGAGCCATCGTCCCGTAGTTGCGCCCATATCTCCCTCCTGGTCAATGCTCCCTGAGGTAGTGCAGAGGAGCATCGAGGGCCTTGTATGAAGCTTCCATAACGGCTTCGGAGAGGGTGGGATGGGCATGGATTGATTCTGCCAGATCTTTGACCGTAGCGCCCATTTGGATGGCGAGAGTCCCCTCCGAAATGAGGTCTGCCGCGTATGGTCCGACGATATGAACCCCCAGGATCTTCTTGGTCTGCGTGTCCGAGACGATCTTGACCTGTCCCGCGATTTCTCCCATGGCCTGTGCCCTTCCCAGGACCCTGAGAAGGAAGGTATCCGCCCTTACATCAGACCCCTGCTCCCTCGCCTGGTTCTCTGTCAGGCCGACACAGGCTACCTCAGGAAAGGTGAAAACTCCGAAGGGCACCACAGCGTAATTCATCCCTCGATTCCCCCCCAGGGCGTTCCCCGCGGCAACCATCCCCTCGGCGGAGGCAACGTGGGCGAGCATGATCTTGGACGGTCCCAGTATGTCCCCAATGGCGTACACATGGGGCACATTGGTCTCCATCCGCTCGTTAGCCACGATCCATCCCTTATCGTCCATCTTAACCCCAAGTCTTTCAAGGCCAGCGCCAGCGGTATTGGGTTTGCGACCGATACACACCAGTACCCTGTCCACTTCCACCGTCGGAGGTGTTAGTTCCTTTCCTTTCAATTCCTGACTGAAAGGGGAAGGCCCGATGGTAACACGAACCTTTTTACCGTCTTCCTCGACTTTTTCTACGGTCCGGTTGACCATGAATCTTATCTTCCGTTTTTTCATTTCTCGCTGGATAACCTTTGAACAGTCATCATCAACTGATGGAAGTGGAAGCATGCGTGACATGGCCTCCACTACGGTCACTTCGGAACCGAGAGATGCAAAAATGAATGCAAACTCACATCCGATGGCCCCGCCCCCGACGACCAAGATTGACTCGGGGACCTCCTGGAGATTGATGGCGTCGTCGCTTGAAAGGATCTTCTCTCCGTCAAAGGGGAAAGCGGGAATGTCTAAGGGACGGGAGCCAGTGGCCAAAATCAGCTTGCCGGAGTTAACATCCACGATGCTGTTGTCCGTTCCTTTTACCCTCACCCTGTTCGGCTCAAGCACATGGCCTTCGCCTCTCATGTATTGGATCTTGTAGCTCTTGAGGATCTTCAGGATGCCCGTAGCGAGGTTACCGATCACCTCCTGCTTTCGGTCCATGAGCCGCGTCATGTTGGGTCTAAGCTCTCCCTCCGCCTCCACTCCCAGTTCGTGGGCCCTTCGGAACTTCTCCATGAGTTCGGCTGTGGTTTTGAATATCTTGGTTGGGATACATCCCCAGTTGAGACAGACCCCGCCGACCTTGTCCCGCTCGATGACGGTGACCTGTGCCCCCAACTGGGCGGCCCTGATGGCGGCAATATAGCCGCCCGATCCTGCCCCAAGAATCGTTATTCGCGTGCTCATCCCTTCCGGGCCTCTCTATGAACATCTCTCATTCCGAGTCGATCCCAAAAAAAGAGTTTTCACTCAATCTGAAAGACACGGCTTGCGTGCCGCCATCACTTCATCGAGCCGCCTCACCTTGCTTCGCGTCGGGGCCTCAAGAAGCAGGCCGGGATTCTCTTCCGCCTCTTTGGCTATGGACTTGCAGGCCTCTATGAACTCATCTAGGGTTTCCTTTGATTCGGTCTCCGTGGGCTCGATCATAATCGCGCCCTGAACAACCAGAGGAAAATAGATCGTGGGAGGATGAAAGCCGTAATCTATGAGGCGCTTCGCAATATCTAAGGTGGAGATCTTGTAGCTCCTTTGCCTCTTATCGCTCAACACACATTCGTGCATGCAGGGTCTATCATAGGGAAGCTCGAACACTCCCTTGAGACCCTCTTTTATATAATTTGCATTTAGCACAGCTAGTTGGCTTGCCTTCTTGAGGTCCTCCGGTCCCATACTCAGGATGTAGGTGTAAGCCTTGACCATAACCCCAAAATTTCCGTAAAAGCTGTGGACCTTTCCAATGGACTGCGGGTAATCATATGAAAGGACATAGGCCTCGTTTTCCTTGACTACCCGAGGAACGGGCAGGAAGGGCTCGAGGTGGTTCCTGACGCATATGGGACCGGAGCCGGGCCCTCCGCCCCCATGAGGTGCCGAGAATGTCTTATGGAGATTCAGGTGTATCACATCAACCCCAACCTTTCCCATCTGCACAATGCCCATGACTGCATTCATGTTTGCACCATCACAATAGAGCTGTCCACCTTTGCCATGTACGATTTCACTGATTTTTCTTATGTTTTCCTCAAACAGTCCCAGGGTGTTAGGATTGGTTAGCATGATCCCGGCCACATCCTCGTCCATGACGCCTGCTACGGCCTCCGGAGAAATAATTCCGTGCTCATTGGATTTGACCGGAATCGGACGATAACCACACAGGGCAGAACTTGCAGGGTTGGTACCGTGGGCCGTATCAGGAACAATGATCTTGGAACGCTTCATTCCCTTGCTCTTAAGGTAGGCATGGATGAGCATAATGCCCGCCAGCTCCCCCTGGGCACCGGCTGCCGGTTGGAGGGAGGTTGCATCCATCCCGGTGATTTCTGCAAGGAAACGCTCAAGGTCATACATGAGCCTGAGTGCTCCCTGGACCAGTTGGGCTGGAAGATAGGGGTGGGCCCCTGCAAATCGAGGTAGGCTTGCATACTTCTCGTTTACCTTGGGATTATACTTCATGGTGCACGAACCCAGGGGATACATACCTGTGTCCACTCCAAAATTCCACTGGGAAAGCCGGGTGTAATGTCTGACAACATCCACCTCGCTGAGCTCGGGAAAATCAGGGACAGCACCAACAAGGCCTTGCTCGATCGGAAAGGATTCAACATCCCGTCTGGGCATGGAAAACCCACACCTTCCCTTACCACCTCTTTCCCATAGGAGCGGTTCATTCAAGAGCAATCCGGTAGTTCCTGATGTCTCGCTCATGATTGGATTCCTCTAACCAGGCTATCTATATCTTCTTTGGTCTTGGTTTCTGTCACGCACATGAGATAATGATCGATCAGTTCAGGATAGTAGGGGGCAAGCGGCAAGCCGGCCACAATCCTTTCTTTCAGCAATCTGTTGTAGGTAGGTTCAAAGCTGTCCGGAAACTTAACGACGAATTCATTGAATGTGGGGCTGCCGAACCTGATCTCAAGACCGGCCTTCCTCAACCGGCCCTTGAGGAATTCAGCCTTGTCATAGTTCAGTCTGGCCAGTTCTCGAATGCCGTTCTTGCCGAGTGAGGCCATGTACATGGCCGCCCCCAAGGCACAGAGGCCCTGGTTGGTGCATATATTCGAGGTGGCCTTTTCCCTGCGGATATGCTGCTCCCTGGTTGCCAGGGTCAGGACGAATCCCCTCTTGCCAGTCTTGTCAACCGTCTTACCCACCAGGCGACCGGGCATCCTGCGTACATACTTCATCTGAGTTGCAAAGACACCGAGGGACGGGCCACCAAAGGACTGGGGGAGACCCAGGCTCTGTCCCTCGCCGCAGACAATATCAGCTCCGCAACTCCCCGGGTTTTTCAGGAGTCCGTAGGCAATGGCCTCTGTGAAAGAGGTAATAAACATGGCCCCTGTTTCCAAGGCCCTTTCATGAACCGGGCCCAGATCCTCAATGCAGCCGAAGAAGTTGGGCGACTGGACCGCGATAGCTGCCAGCTCAGTCATTCCATCCAGCACCGAAAGATCGGTCTTCCCGTTTTTTGAATAGGGAAGCTCCACCACCTCGTATCCTGTGGGCCGGAGATAGGTCCTGACGACTTCCCTGTAATGAGGGTGAATGAGGGCAGATATGGCAACCTTCGTTTTTTTGGTGATGCGAATCGCCATGAGGAGTGCCTCGGCCAGAGCGGATGCGCCATCATACAGGGAGGCGTTGGCCACCTCCATTCCCAGAAGATGGCATACCAGGGTTTGATACTCGAAGATTCCTTGGAGGGTCCCCTGGCTAATTTCCGGTTGGTAAGGGGTGTAGGCTGTGACGAACTCTGAGCGGCCGAGCAGACTCAAGACCGATGAAGGTATAAAATGCTCGTAGCTGCCAGCCCCCACGAAACACTTGTATTCTGGCATCGTTGCCATAGTGGCACCAAGTGATGCCATGTGCAGATTCAGTTCCCATTCGGTCAGCGGACCGGGCAGGTTGAGAGGTTCTCTCTTTAGACAATCCTCCGGGACAGTGGAAAATAGCCCATCGAGGCTCTCTACCCCTACCACCTTCAACATGGCAGAGACATCTTCATTGGTATGAGGTAGGTATCGCATTTACTCAGCCCCTTTTCCTAGCATTTCCAGGTAGGCCTGTTTGTTGAGGAGGGCATCCATCTCAGTGGGATCAGCGGGTTTAACATCTATCATCCAGCCCTCGCCGTAAGGACTCTTGTTAACAAGTTGGGGGGAGTCTTCCAAAGCGGGGTTTATCGCAATGACCTCTCCGCCAACTGGCATATACAGTTCGGAAACGGCTTTGACTGACTCCACTGTTCCGAATTCTTGTCCCTTCTCAAAGGTATCGCCCACCTGCGGCAGTTCCACGAATACGATATCATCAAGCTGATCCTGTGCATAGTCGCTGATGCCAACCCTTACCTTGTCGCCCTCAGGTCTTGCCCACTCATGATCCTGGGTATAACGACAATCCTCAGGCAGGTTCAATTCATCGATGGATTTCATAGTCAATCCTCCCTAACCCGGACAAGCCGGAACCAAACAGGTTGTAAAAAGTTGAATCGCCATTCATTGTTCGGAAAGCCTTTGCCGCAAAGGCTTTCCGTCCGGTGCAAAAAATTTTCTGCACATTTTGAACGCAAATCTATTCATAAGGGACTAAATGCTC
>JABXJY010000281.1 GCA_013375385.1 Desulfobacterales bacterium | reverse complement strand
GTGGCCGAGAGGCCCGCAGCCGCGATGACCGGCGCGCACAAGTATAGCAGATTGCCAGTGGCCAGTCAACGTTTCCGCGAGCCGGGATAGCGCAGCAAGTCAGCGTGTAGCTCAGAGGGGATATAAAGGGGGCGTTGAGGTCGGGTTGGGTTGAGCGAGTTTTCTGGGGTCCACAGCGGTGTGCGGGGCAGCGTTTGGCGCAACAAGTCGGGTGGGCGATAAGGGAACAGCGGCGGTTCTGGTGAGGGACAGGGTTGCCGGGGGCCTGTGCAGGCTGGGAGAGGAGGCAAAGCGTGCGAGTGAGGCCCCGAGCGCCAAGTGGATGGCGCGGGGTAGCGGGCCGTTGTCGTGGGAGCAACAGCCGCTGGACAGCCAGAGGCCATTCAGGAGGGGCGATGACAGGCACCGGCCTGCACCGCCCGGACGTCAGGCGCCGGCAGTCACCGAGCAGGCCACGGCCATCGTCGCTTCGCGGACAAAGCGGGCGACATTCAGGGCGTTGGTGAGGATATCGCCCAGGTAGTTCGCTTTGGCGCTGTTGGGCTGCCCGTACCAGGGTGAGCGTTTGACGCCGAAGCGGGTCTGGTTGGCATTGCGGCTTTCGGCGTAGCTCTGACGGTTCTGACGCAGCGTCCAGGTGCGGGAGCCGACTTTCAGGTCACGAGCCAGCCGGATGTTGTCATCTGGGAGTGAGAGTCCGACGCGCATCAGGTAGCCCAAGCTGCTCTCCCCTGTTCGGTAGGGACAGGCTCGCACAGCTTCTGCCGACCCGGGCTTGAGTGATGGAGAGGGTTCGTCGTCGTCCGTCCGCTCCACGGCCTCCGTGGTCTCGGTCGGGGTGGTGGGCATGGCTTCCTTGGACGATGGCTTGGGCTTCGGCAAAGGGATATCGGGTTCGGACTGGTGTTGGCAGCGCCGCCGACAGACCCACTTGCTGTCGCCGCGGGCATAGTCGTGGCCGTTGAAGGCCAGCCGATAGCCGTGGGGGCAGAGGGGTGTGCCTTGGGCATCATAGCCGCGCTTGAGACAGGTCAAAGGATCATCATCGTTGTCCTGATGGCGCAGATCGATCATGCGCAGGGCTTTGAGGTCGTCGTGGACGAAGCGGAGGATGTCGTCAAAGCCCTCGCCCGAGTCGGCGATGACCTCGTCAATCTTGAGGTGAGGAAAGCGGCGCTGCAGATTCTGGAAGCCCGGGATGGTCTGCAAGTGGTCGTTGCGATTGGCCGAGACGAAGGGGCCGGAGAGTGGCCAGTAGGTAAACAAGCGGTCGTCCAGGACGTTGAAGGCTTTGGACTTGTAGCCGAAGTGATGCTTGCCGTGGCTGCTTTCCTTGGCCGAGGTGTCAGCGGAGGCTGCATGGGGGTTGTTGGTGCGCGGTTGGTTGGAGCCGCTGTAGTAGACGTAGGTGGCCTCGGGGTCGCGGGCCGTAGCGAAGCGGCAGTGGTCGGCGCAGGCGTCGGTATCGCAGGCACAGCCTTCCTTGCCGTCGGCGCGGGCGGCGCACTGCCGCTCAGCCGAGGGTCCAAAACAGGCCGCACGTTGGTAGCGGCAGCGCATGTGCGAGCGGGCGGCCACCAGTTGACTGTCGAGGGCGATACTGACGCCCCGCTCCGGCGGGTCACCGGGGAAGGTCGAATGGGTGGGCATCAGGCCGTAGGCCATCAATCCTTGCGCCAGGCTATCAGCGCATTGCAGGAAGCAGGCTTCCTCGGTATCGCCCAGGGCGATGCGGAAGGTGGACTCGCTGGGGAGGTCTTCGGGATCGAAGCCCAGGCGACGGCAGTAGCCCAGGCCGCGCTCGCGGGAGCACAGCTCGGTCCTCAGGTCCGACCACTCCCAGCCCTTCCAGCGCGCCAGGAGGATGGCGAGGCCGATGCTCACGGGGTCAAAGGGGGGCGGCCCGAACTGGCTGCGGAAACGTTGGCCCAAGATGGGGCGCCAGGCCGTAAAGTCGAACAGGCGTAGGATGAGGTCAAAGTCGTCCACTCCCTGCAAGTCTTGGCTAGACTGGATATCGTCGGGGGCCAGCCAGCGGTAGTAAGAGCGGCACTGGCGCGGCCGCCAGAGGGGCACATCCGCAGGGATGCACAGGCGCAGCGGCAAGTGGGGTTTGATGGCCTCCCAGCGGAAGCTCGTCAGGAAATGCTCGACCAGCAGGCGTCGGTCGGCGGCCGGGATGTCGCGGGTGGCGGCCAGGTCCTGCCGGGAGAGGCCAACCAGGTGACGGAAGGGGCTGGTGGGAACCAGGATGCCGGTGACGACCTCGATGTTGGTGGGAGCGGGCACGAGGATGCTGCTCATCGCCGCCCTCCTCGTCGCTGGCGCAACCAAGCCCGGTTGAGAGCTTCGGCCTGGCGGTAGGCCTGGCGATCGTTGCGGTCACAGAGGCGGCGCAGGGCGCTGGAGACGGCGGGCAGACGCAACAGGACCAGGGCATCGTTACGCCACTGCCGGACGCACTCCCGCGTGACCCCGTAATCGCGGGCCAGGGCAGCCAGGCTGCGAGCAGGCTGACCATCGAGGCCGTAGGCGAGGACCAACACCTCGTACAGGCGCCGAGGCAGGTGACGTAGGGCCTCTCGCAGGGCCACCTGTATCGCCGCCTGTTGGGCAACGGCCTCGACACAGGCGAGCGGATCCGGCGGTGGTGCCGGCACCAGGTAGCCCTGAGGGCGCTCGGCTCGGGCGACGGCAGACCAGATGCGGTGTTGGATGGCCCGCCAGGCATAGGTGGAAAAGGCGAAGCCCCGTTCCGGGTCGTAATGCAGGATGGCCTGCCACAGGGCAATGCGCCCTTCCTGGACGAGGTCGGCGTAGGGTAGGAGGCCGCCGTACTGCTGGTGGACCACGGCATGGATCAGTCTTTCATGGGAGTGGAGCAGGTGATCGAGGCAGACAGCGCAACCGGACTGAGCACAGAGGAAAGTCGTTTGGTCGTTCGGGTGAGGATGGTGTAAACTGGACATGAGATACCTCCTGCTTGGTGGAAAAGCGGACGTCGTCAAACATCCTTTTTACCACCAATTGCCCAGGAGGTATCATTCTTTCTTTGGGTTGAGTTCTCAAGCTCGACTTATTGCGCTATCCCTTTGCGTTTTGGGGCTTGGCG
>JABXJY010000047.1:11051-13293 GCA_013375385.1 Desulfobacterales bacterium | reverse complement strand
CTTCCTGAAGGTGGGCCCAGGTGAAAAACTGAATGGTCCTCCGGGTGAGGCTGCTATAATATGTTTGACTTCAACGTTCGCGGATGATAGTTTTGCAAAAAAATTGATGACAGTTCATTCATTGTCTCTTGATTGTTCTACAGGAGCCAATTCTATTAAATGACTTAGTGCACAGTCACAGCTGGTAACTTTGAGATAGAGGACTATTAGCTGAAAAAGGAGTGAGAAGAATGGCAAAACCAAAGCTTTTTAGGGGTGGGGAGTTCTTGATTACCGATGCTTTACCTGAGGAGGTGTTTACCCCTGAAGATTTTACCAATGAACATCGCCTGATTGGCAAATCAGCCGAGGAATTCGGTTTAGGTGAGATTGAACCGAGAAGGGAGGAGCTCGAGGAGCTAGACCCGGAATTAGTGAAGAGCCTTTTGAGAAAGGCAGGGGAACTTGGCTTCCTTTCTACGGATATCCCAGAGATTTTTGGAGGGTCAGAGTTGGATCATATCAGCTGCGTCCTTGTTACCGAACGACTCACCCGGGGGATACCTGGATTCGATATATCCTATGGAGCGCATACAGGTATTGGAAGTCTCCCTATCGTTCTGTTCGGGTCACCCGAGCAGAAGAAAAAGTATCTCCCAGAACTGTGCACCGGAGGGATGATTGGTGCCTTTGCCCTGACAGAGCCCGAACACGGATCAGATGCACTCACTGCAGAAGCTACGGCAGTTTTATCCGAGGATGGCAAGTACTACATCTTGAATGGACAGAAACAGTTCATAACTAATGCAGGCTTTGCCGATCTCTTTCTCACCTATGCCCAGGTTGATGGAACAAAGTTCACCAGTTTTATTGTAGAGCGTAAATGGGATGGGGTATCACTGGATGAGGAAGAGAAAAAGATGGGAATCCATGGCAGCTCGACACGATCTGTCATCTTCCAGGATGTCAAGGTACCGGTAGAAAATGTCTTGGGAGAGATCGGCCGCGGCCATGTGGTTGCCCTCAATACTCTCAATATCGGCAGATACAAGTTGGGTCCAGGCACCGTTGGGGGAGCCAAGCTTCTGATTGCCGAGGGTGTAAAATATGCCAAGAATAGGGCCCAGTTTGGGAGACCCATCTGTGAATTTGGCCTGATAAAACACAAGATCGCCGAGATGGTTATCAAGACGTATGTCAATGAGAGCATGGTCTATCGTACTGCTGGTCTCCTTGATCTGGCCTTAGAGGGGATAGACGCGACCAAAGAGGATGCGGGTCAGAAGACAGGTGAGGCCCTCAGAAGGTATGCCTTGGAGTGTTCCATCAATAAAAACTTCGGATCGGAGATGCTTGATTATGTCGCAGATGAATGTGTACAGATCATGGGTGGTTATGGGTATATTCAAGACAACCCGGTGGAGAGCGCTTACAGGGACTCCAGAATCAACCGCATCTGGGAAGGGACCAATGAGATTAACCGTCTCTTAATTGTAGATATGCTCATGAGGTCTGCCATGAAGGGAGAGCTTCCCCTTCTTGATGCGATTGAAAAAGTGACGGGAGAGCTTGTGAGCTACAGTGCGGAGACGAGTGAGGAAGAGGGGGTGCCAAGAGGAGAGGGGAAAATGGTAGCTATGGCAAAGAAAATAGCCCTCCTGGCCGCTGGTGCCGCGACCCAAAAATATATGGATAAGCTTGGAAATGAACAGGAGATTGTTGTCCTGATAGCTGATATTATTATCGAGATTTTTGCTATGGAAAGTGCCTACTTAAGGACATTGAAAAAGATTGAAAAGGAGGGCGAAGAGAAATCGAAAATACAGATTGCCGCCACACAGGTCTATTTCAATGATTCATTTCCAAGGGTGGAGATGATGGCAAGGCAGATCTTTGCTGCCATTAGCGAGGGCGAAGATCTCAGAACCAAGTTGTTAGGCCTAAGAAAACTTGCACAGTTTACCCCAGCAAACACCATTGTCCTTCGCAGAGAGATTGCCGACAGTGTCATTCCAGTTGCCCGGTATAACCTGACTAAGACATAGGGTTTTTCTTTTCCCTTTTAGGTCTGATATGCAGGGAAGCTAGGGTGAAAAAACGCTGAAATATTATCTTTTTCAAAGACCTCTTTTTCAAAGACCTTGACACTCTTTGCCATTATGTGGTATCAGTAAAACAGTTTTATTAAATGATCATAAACGGGGGGATGGTCATGGCCAACGATGATGAAATAAAAAAAGATCAAAACGAGGATGAGGATGAA
>JABXJY010000047.1:0-10951 GCA_013375385.1 Desulfobacterales bacterium | reverse complement strand
AAATGATCATAAACGGGGGGATGGTCATGGCCAACGATGATGAAATAAAAAAAGATCAAAACGAGGATGAGGATGAAGATCTCCTTGATTTTGACTTTGATGAAGATCTCTTGAGTGAAGAGGAAGAGGTAAAAGAGAAAGAATCAGAGAAAGAAGAAGAAGAGGAGGTCATAGATCTCGTTGATATTGCTGAAGAGGGCAGGGCACCGGAATCGGTTGAGGAAGGTGCAGAAGACTTGGAAGAGTTCTTAATGGATGAAGAAGAGGTCGAAAAAGAGATAGAGGCTATGTCTGAAGAGGAGAAAGAGGTTGTGGAGGATGTTTCGCCAGAAATGGGTGAGGCAAAAGACAAAGCTTTTGAATCAGCTGCGTGGGAGGTTGTCTCTCAGCACCCACCTGGCGAGGAAGACGAAACAGTTCTCATTGAAAAGAGGGAGGAGGCTTTTGAAGAGGAGCTAGAGTTCGCCCTAGATCTGGAAGAAGACCTTAAGCTGGATGAGGGACTCGAAGAATTGGTCTCTGAAGGTGAGAAAGAGGCTGTGGAGGAGGCAGTTGAAGAGGAGGTACCAGTTGAGGAGGAAGCTGCCGAGGAGGTTTTGACTGAAGTGCCCCCTGTTGAAGGAAAAGTGGAGGTAGAAGAGGAGGCAGTCAAAGAGGAGGCTGCGACAATCTCAGAAGAAAAGATTGAGGCTCTTTTAACAAAGACTGTAAGCGATGTCTTAGAAAAGGTGGCCCGAGAGGTCATACCTGAAGTAGCTGAAAAGATAATCAGGGAGGAGATAGATGTCTTAAAGAAGAGTATCATGCCTGAGGATTGATATAGATCAATCTTGTTTGAAATAAATGGGCACAAAGGCACAGAGTGAGATGAATCTTTAGAATGCCATTGTGCCCTTTTCAGTGTATTTGTTTCCATATATTTTAACGTAAAGCTGACACCTAAAAAAGGAGTATCGTTGAATGGAACATAGTGTCTTGGCCAAGGCCTACGAGCCTCAGGAAGTGGAAGAGGAGTGGTATTATTATTGGGAAAGAAATGCTCTATTTAGGGGCAATGCCAAATCAGATAAGTCCCCTTTCTCTATCGTCATTCCTCCACCAAATGTAACCGGAAGCCTCCATATGGGACATGCCCTGAACAATACCCTCCAAGATATTCTGTGCAGATACAAGAGAATGAAGGGATATGAGGTACTATGGCAGCCTGGCACAGACCACGCAGGTATTGCCACCCAGAATGTGGTAGAGAAAGATCTTGCCTCAAAGGGAACTGATCGTCACCAGATTGGTCGGGAACGATTTGTTGAACTGGTTTGGGAGTGGAGGGAGAAGTATGGCGGGATGATTATCAATCAACTTAAAAGGTTAGGAAGTTCCTGTGACTGGAGTCGCGAGCGGTTTACAATGGACGAGGGCCTTTCCAGAGCTGTGAGGGAAGTTTTTGTGCGGCTCTATGATGAAAACTTGATCTACCGGGAAGATTATATCATAAACTGGTGTCCCAGGTGCCACACAGCATTGGCTGACCTTGAGGTAGAACATGAAGATATGGATAGCTTCCTCTATTATATTCGTTATCCCTTTGAAAACCGGGAGGGTTACTTGACTGTGGCCACAACCAGACCCGAAACACTTTTAGGGGATACTGCAGTGGCTGTGAATCCGGAGGATGAACGTTATAAAGACCTTTCGGGATTTCATGTTCTATTGCCAGTACTGAATAAATCCCTACCGGTCATCTTTGATAAATATGTGGATAGGGAGTTCGGCACTGGTGCCTTAAAGATCACTCCCGGCCATGATCCCAATGATTTTGAAATCGGAAACGAACATCAGCTTGAACGAATAAGGGTTATTGACGAGAACGGCAGAATGAATGAACTGGCCGGCCCTTACCAGGGTATGGACAGATTTGAATGCCGGGAAAAGATTCTGGATGATCTGGAAAAGTCTGGCTTACTGGAAAAGACCGAACCCTACCGTCATGCGGTGGGACACTGTTACCGTTGTAAGACCATGATCGAACCCCTTCTCTCCAAGCAGTGGTTTGTCAGGGTAGGCCCTCTTGCCGAAAAGGCCATCGCTGCAGTGAAAGATGGAAAAACCAGGATAGTGCCTTCCAATTGGGAAGGTGTCTACTTTGAGTGGATGAACAATATCAGAGACTGGTGTATATCCAGGCAGATATGGTGGGGTCATAGGATACCTGCCTGGTATTGCCAGGAATGTGGAGAGGTTATAGTAGCCAGGGAGGATCCCAGCGTATGCATTCGGTGCAAAAGCAGGAACCTCCAGCAGGAAACTGACGTGCTGGATACCTGGTTTAGTTCAGCTCTCTGGCCATTCTCAACCCTGGGTTGGCCAGATGTCACTGGTGAACTGGAGGCCTTCTACCCTACCTCGGTGTTGGTAACCGGTTTCGATATCCTTTTTTTCTGGGTGGCAAGAATGATGATGATGGGGCTGCACTTCATGGGAGATGTCCCCTTCAGGGATGTCTACATTCACGCCCTGGTCAAAGATGAACAGGGCCGGAAGATGAGCAAGAGCAAAGGAAACATTATTGATCCTCTGGAGGTCTTAGACAGCTTCGGTACCGATGCCTTCAGATTTACCCTTGCGATATTGGCTGTGCAGGGAAGAGACATACGGCTCTCAGAAGAAAGGATAGCAGGATACAGGAATTTTATTAATAAGATCTGGAATGCTGCCAGATTTGCCTTGATGAACCTGAAGGAGTGTAAATCCCCATCCATAGATACCAGCACTCTTACCCTGGCTGATCGTTGGATTATGAGCAGGATGGCGAAGATTGCAGAGGAGGTAGCTACTCATATAGATGGTTATAAGTTCAATGATGCGGCCAGTACCTGTTATCAATTTGTCTGGCACGAATTCTGTGACTGGTATCTGGAAATGGTGAAACTCGAGCTCTATGGCAAGGAGCAAAAGAGAAGGGAAGTGGCCCAGTCTGTCATGCAAATTCTTTTGAGCGGAGTGGTGAGGCTTCTCCATCCCTTTGTGCCCTTTATTACCGAAGAGATCTGGCAGATGCTCCCGAATACAGAGGGAAGCATCATGGTAGCCCGATTCCCTCAACCTACAGAATTCATCTATGATGAGGAATCAATCAAGGTGATGGAACTACTCAAAGGAGTGATAACAGGTATCAGGAATGTTAGGGGGGAGATGAATATCCCTCCAAAAAAGTATGTAAGGGTAATCATAGATGTAAAGGGGCCGAGAGAAAGAGAGATCCTTGCTGATAATCTGGCCTATATTACCAGCCTGGCAAGGGTAGAATCTATGGATATTGTTCCCGATATTGAAAAACCTGAAGGGTCTGCCAGTTATGTTTGTGGCGATATACAAGTCCATGTTCTCCTTAAAGGATTGATCAATTACGATGATGAGAGAAAGAGGGTGTATAAAGAGATAAAAAAGATAGAACATGAGATGGATCTATCTCGAAAGAAGTTGGCAAATAAGGATTTCTTGAATCAGGCCCCTCCCCATATAGTAGAGAATGTCAGAGAGAAGGCGGAGCTTATGAGTGCCAAATTAGAAAAACTGAACCAAAGCCTTACCATTCTTGAGGGACTCACGTGAAAGAGGACTATCTTTCCCCAATCGATAAGATAATTGATAGTGCCTTAGAGGAAGATCTGGGGCCTGGTGATATAACTACCGCGGCTCTTGTAGATCCATTCATGAAGGGAAAGGCAAGGGCATTGGCCAGGGAAGAGATAATACTGGCGGGAATAGAGGTTTTTTCAAGAGTTTTCTCTCGTCTTGATCCTGAAATAATAGTCGAATGCAAGTATCATGATGGGGATGTGGTGTCTCGTGGCGAAGATATCTGTATAGTCAAAGGATCGATGAGAGGGATACTGAGTGGTGAAAGGACAGCCCTCAATTTCTTGCAACGCCTCTCCGGGATAGCTACCCTTACCAGGAGGTATGTTGAGAAAACGGATTCTTCGAAGGTCCGTGTGCTTGATACGAGAAAGACAACCCCTGGATTGCGGATATTGGAGAAATATGCAGTCAGAAAGGGAGGCGGATTTAATCATCGCTTCGGCCTCTTTGACGGGATCTTGGTCAAAGATAACCATATCGCTGCAGCTGGCTCAATATCCAAGGCCTTGGCAAAGATTAAAGCTGGGGTGCCCCATACGCTAAGGATTGAGGTGGAAGTAGAGGATATCGAGGGGGTTAAAGAGGCTATGGAGGCAGGGGCAGATGCTATTCTTTTGGATAATATGTCTGTCAAAGAAATGAGGGAAGCTGTCTCCATCGCCGGGGGCAGGGTGCTCTTAGAGGCCTCTGGTGGGATTACATTAGAATCAATAGAGGAGATATCAAAGATAGGTATAGACCTGATTTCTGTTGGTGCCATTACACGTTCTGCGAGGTCTGTTGATATCAGCCTTGAGTTGATTTAGCATTGCATGTTTTATTGGTTTGCCTGGTTGGTCCAATTGCTGTATTGAAATGATTAAAGTGAAGAACCGAAGCAAATACAACTAACACAACAAAGCGAACAAACAGAACAAAGGCTCAAAAAGTGGATGAACTAATTGAGGAGGCTGCCCGGATTATCCTGGGATCTAAGCTAACCCTAGCCCTTACCGGTGCCGGCATCTCAGTGGAGTCAGGTATCCCGGATTTTAGAAGCAGGGGTGGTCTTTGGGACAGGTTTGACCCGGAAGAATACGGTACCATTTACGCCTTCAGGAAGGATCCGGAAAAGGTCTGGAAGATGTTGAAGGAGATGGAAGACACCCTTGATAGGGCAAGGCCCAATGAGGCACATGTTGGTCTGGCCGAGTTAGAAAGCATGGGTCTACTTCAGTGTGTAAGTACTCAAAATGTAGACAATCTCCACCAGGAAGCTGGTTCCCGGGATGTTATCGAATATCATGGCAACTCCCGCTCCCTTACCTGTCTTTGGTGCAACAGGAAACATGACTACAAAGAGAAGAAAGGGGAGTACCCACCTCGATGCACGTGTGGGAAGATACTTAAACCCGATGTTATCTTTTTTGGAGAGACAATTCCTTTTGAGGCCATGGAAAGGAGTTCCCAGTTAGCCTCTACCTGCCAGGCCTTGTTGATAGTCGGCACTTCGGCTCTGGTGTCTCCTTTCAACATACTTCCGAGGCAGGCAAAGCAGGCCGGTGCCAAAATAATCGAGATAAATCTGGAAAGAACGGTACTCACTGATCACATCACCGATATCTTCCTTCAGGGTAAGGCAAGTGAGAAGGTATCGCAGGTCGTATCAGCGGTCAAGGAATTAAGAGGCCTCTAAATTATCTCTTGCCTGATCAATTATGTTGATCTTCTCTTCCTGATTCTCATTGAACCGAGAGCGCTTATCTGGGCCTACAATCACCGAAATCCTTCATCACGAAAAGCTTGCCATAGATGAATTTGCCAAAATAGAAGACCCGAGCCTCATATATCACTTTGGTCCCTTACGACAATTGCTCCAGGGCAGATGCTGCTTATTAGGGGCCTCTAGGCCATCAAGGGTCTGTGCAATCTTATTGACTTTGGAAAGATTCGCAGATTATAATAGAAAGAGAATCTTTATGGGAAGGGAGGGGTCGTCTGTGAGGACAACCATTTTGCAGCTTTTGACCATCCTCTGGGTTGCCATTGTGAGCCTTCCCACGGCTGGTGCCCAAAACCAGATCACGTTCTGGACCACCGAGGTGGAGAAGGAACGACTGGAGATCCAGAGAGGAATTGCCCGAGCATTCATGCAGAAAACCGGGATTGACGTCCGCATGGTCCCTGTGCAGGAAAATCTTCTGGCAGAAAGGGTCACTGCCGCCTATGCAGCAAGGTCCCTCCCTGATGTAGTCTTCCACCCTATCGACTTCACCATCGGATGGACGGAGGCGGGGATTCTGGATGATCAGTCTGCAACGGAGGTGGTGAATTACCTGGGCAGAGATACCTTTGCCACAGGGCCTCTGAACCTTGCCCGGATCCCGGGCGGCTACGCTGCCGTGCCGGCCGATGGATGGGGCCAGCTCCTGCTGTACCGCAAGGATTTCTTCAAGAAGAAGGGATTGCCCGTGCCCGATCGCTGGGATCGCATCCTTCAAGCGGCCCAGGCCCTTCACAATCCTCCTTTGGTTTGGGGCTTCGAGGTAGCCACCGACCCTGGGCAGGCCTACACCCAGCAAGTTTTCGAGCACTTCGCACTGTCCAATGGCGTCAGATTGATAGGTCCGTCCGGAAGTGTTGACCTGGACACCCCCGAGATGGTCCAGACCCTGGAGTTCTACAAATCTCTTAGCCATTTTTCGCCGCCTGGAAACCTCTACTGGCTCCACACCCGGATGGACTATGTCTCCGGACGAGCGTCCATGATCATATGGTCTCCCTTCATCTTGGATGAGCTCTCAGGACTTCGGAGGGATCAGCCCGTGGTTCCCGATATTGCCAAAGGTGAACCAGGATTCCTGGCCAGGAATACCGGCTTTGTGACCATCATTCGAGGTCCAAAAGGGAGTGCTCAATACGGCCAGATAAACTACCTGGGTGTCACCCGAGATGCGGACAAGACCGCAGCCAAACGATGGGTGGAGTTTCTCCTAACCGATGGGTACCTGAGGTGGTTAGGTATGGCGCCAGAGGGTAAATTGCCCGTGCGCAAGGGGACCCGAGATGAGGCCAACCGCTTCATAGACGGGTGGATGGAGCTTGAGTTTGGGGTGACAACCCGGGCCAAGATCTCCGAGTTTTACGGGATGGACGTGGTGAAGGCCATTGTAGATGGGGTGGACGGTTTCGATCGCTGGGGATTTGCCAAAGGGAAGGGGGCCCTCGTCTCCAAGATCTATGGAACAAAGGTTATTCCCGAGATCCTCAAGCGATTCCTTGACGGCGAACTGAGTGCGAACCAGGCAGCCCGGATGATGGAGGAGCGGGTGAAGTCCCTGGAATAGTGGACTGTCGATTGAAAATTGAAGGTCGAATAGCCAATTGAAAAGACGAGAGCCTACCTTCTTGGATCAGGAGGCCAGGCTTGCCTTCTGGATGCTGTTCCCCACATTCACAGTCGTCTTGGCCTTCGTGATTTTCCCGGTGATCTGGAACCTGTGGCTCAGCTTCAAACCGGTCTCCCTTGGGGATCTTCGAGGGATCTCCCTTTTCAAGTTCAACCTTACCCTGGACAACTTCCGGAAGGTCTTCGGCGATCAGGAATTTGGGCCGGTTCTCCTGACCACATTGATCTACACTATTGCGGGGAGTGCTCTGTCCATGCTCCTGGGATTGATGGCGGCACTCCTGGTCCATGGAGAATTCCCCGGCCGAGGCCTGATGAGGGGGCTTTTCATCTCACCCTATATCGCCCCAGTGGTAGCCGTCACCTTTACCTGGAGTTTTATCCTGGATCCCCAACTGGGCGTCCTCAACTGGTTTGCTGTGGACAAGGGCCTCTTGGCACAACCGATTCCGTTCCTCTCCCAACGCTGGTGGGACCTGGACCTCCTGGGGGTGAAGGTACGCATGCCTCTGGCACTCACTTCGGTGATCGTCTTCGAGGGATGGCGTTACTTTCCCTTTGCCTTTCTGTTCATTCTCGCCCGGCTCCAGGCCATACCTGATGCGCTTTACCAGGCGGCGTCGGTCGATGGAGCGGGTCCGTTCAGGCGCTTCTACCACATAACCCTGCCACAGCTCTCCACGGTTCTTTCCACACTCTTCCTCTTCCGGTTCATCTGGACCTTCAATAAGTTCGACGATATCTTTCTGCTTACCAGGGGACAGGCCGGAACCAAGGTTTTGACCATTAGGGTGTACGACTACGCCTTTGGTGAGTTTAACATCGGGGCAAGCTCAGCGGTTGCCATGGTCCTCTTTGGGGTTCTGTCCATCTTCCTCATCATCTACTTCCGCTGGATTGTGAAGGAGGAGTAACTGTGTCAGACCACCCCTGTTCAGCACATGGAATGACGCTATCACGAATAGGTAAACAGCAAGGATCCTCAATAATTGGAGGCACGAAGAGATGAGCCAAGAGTATTTGGAGCGAACAATTATTCGGATCCTCAGGGTCGTGGGCCTCACCTTCTTCATCATTATCGTGGCGTTTCCCTTTTACTGGATGATTGTGTCTTCTTTCAAGTCCCTGGGGGAGATCCTGTTGAAGCCTGCTAACCTGGGACTGGACATCCGAAAAATCGATTTTCACGCCTACTATGAGGTCCTCTTTGAACACGGCTTTCTCCAATACATCTCCAACAGCGTGTACGTCTCCATCGTCACCGTGATACTTTCTGTGACACTGGCCACGGTAGGTGGATATGCCGTCACCAGGCTCCGTTTTCGGGGCCGGGAGCTTATGTCCTACAGCATCTTGCTCATCTATATGTTCCCGGCCATCGTCCTGGTAATACCTCTGTACGTGATGTTTTCCCGCATGGGGCTCCGGGATTCGATCAATTTGCTCATCCTCGTGTACCTGGCCCAGACCCTTCCCGTGGCCCTGTATATGCTCAGGAGCTACTTTCAGACCCTGCCCCCAGAGATGGAGCACGCGGGGCTGATCGACGGGTGCAGCCGTCTCGGCGTGATCTGGCGAATCGTCATTCCCCTCTCTGCCCCGGCCCTGGCCAGCGTGGCCCTTTATACCTTTATGATCGCCTGGAACGAGTTCCTTTTCGCTTTCATGTTTCTCGATACCCCTGAGAAATTCACCCTATCGAGAGGGGTGGTGCAGCTTGCAGAGAGCGTTCATCTGTCCAAACAGTTGGTGATGGCCGCCTCGGTTATGGTGACCATCCCTATTCTGGTCCTCTTCCTCTTCTTCGAGCGCCGACTGGTTCGGGGCCTGACCGCAGGGGCCATGAAAGGTTGAACATGGCATCGTTATTATCCTGGCAATGAGATGGTTACCCTTATAGGGCAAGGGATGCAATGACACCTTCTGGCAGAACAGCTCTCATCATCTTCTTCTTCATTCTTGCAACCCCCCTCTTCTTTTTCCCATCCCCGTGTGCTGCCAAGACAACGGTCACCGTTCAGATAGCCTATGGGGGTATGATCTGTGGTGGCGTGAGCCTGTATCTGTATTTTTTTCGTTCTTTCGAGACTTCTCTTTGCTCCCCGGATATCATGCCTGCCCTGTTGAATATCCGGAGCGGGAAGATCTTCTTGGGTATCCCGGCGATAGAATGTGAGCAATCTGTGACGGAAATACCTCCCAATCGATCTGTGGGGTCCTATCATGTCAGATTTCTCAGGTGGGAGTTTTGATCTTGCCCCAGACGAATGTATCAAGATAAAACATCCAATCCTCATCTATTATTACACAGGGTGGCCTGAGAAACCAGAATCTTGGCAGTGGTGCGAGCAGATCTATTTTGCTGTAATGAGGGATACGGCTCCTGGCACTATGTCAATGGTAACAGGCAGTTGGCCAGGTTGCTCCCCATCCACATCCAACAGGACCCGCTCATCTGAAGAGGCCTGCACCCTCTTGCCAACAAGGGTGCTTACCTTTTCGAGCTGAAGAAGCTTACCATTATAGAGCTTGGGGAGGTTCAAGAAGACCTCGGCCAGGGTAAAATCCCCGATCACGGTCACATGAAACATGCCATCGTCCACAGCCGCCTCAGGGGCTACCCACATGCCGCCGCCATGATACTGCCCATTGGCAACCACCACGTTCCAGCTCATAACTGTCTGGTCATAGGCATTATCTACCTTAAGGTGTATTCGCTTCTTATCGTAAACCAGAATGGAGATCAGGGTGGCCCAGATGAATGAGACAAAACCACCAAACACCTTGCTGGTCCTGTTCACACGCTCATCCACCTCACCTCCAAGGCCAAAGCTGGTAATGTTATGGAAGTATCTATGGGAGCGATGCCCGGAGTGATCAATGTAGGTGAGTCTTCCCAGATCAATAGGCCGGGCATGGGAGCTCATGATTACATCCAATGCCCTGTTTAGCTCCCGAGGTATGGGGACGGTCTTTATGAAATCGCATCCGGTACCGCGGGGAATGAACCCCAGCATGGCCTCGGGTCGTATGGGACCATCCTCTCCCATGAACCCGTTCACAACCTCATTCAGTGTTCCATCTCCTCCTAAACAGACAATCAGCTCAGCACCCTCAAGGAGAGCACGGCGGGTAAGCTCGGTAGCATCCCCTGGACCGGTCGTGAGGTGGGGTTGAAATGGCCCTAATCGGTCTGTTGCCAGGGCCTTGATTTGGGGCCATTCTCTGCTGGTAGACCCCCTTGCTGCATTGGGATTCACGATGAATGTGATCTTTCTTGAAGCCACGATTATTCCCCGGACAGTCCCTCGATCAGGGCCGTCACTCCGAAGAGGGTTTTTCATTGGACACTAGATTTTCAAAGGGAATCCGTTCCAGGGGTAATTGTATTTCTTATGCCAGGTATTTGCAAATAAAACTTGGATCTGTGCTGATCGGCTTCCATAAATGCCGGAGTTTGGCAAAAACTCTTCTTGACCTGTTAGTGGCTGTTCTGTAAACTGACCTATCAAAGAGTCTAAGAAATCAGAGACTTATGAAACGTTCACCGGAACTATCTGATTTTGCATATTTTTTTCTCTGAAATACAAGGGGGTTAGCTTGATCTCCATATGAAAAAACCTGAAGTCATCTCTGAATACGGAGCTACCTCGTCTCCCAAGGAATCTGATAACAGATTGTAGTAGTAGGAATGAAAGAGATTCAACTTTCACGGATAGTAAATATGGAAGACCCTCAGAGCGTTTTCGATGAGGTCAGGGCGATCGTTTTGATGATGTTCCAGGAATTTGATTTTGAGACTCTAGACCGCGTATTTGGAGATATTGTACGCCTTTTCCGCGGCGAGTATCCAGGATACCGCAAATGTACTACCCAGTACCACGACCTGAAGCATGCCACAGATACGTTTCTGGCCATGGCACG
>JABXJY010000280.1 GCA_013375385.1 Desulfobacterales bacterium | reverse complement strand
TTGATCTACTGTATGATCGGAGGCATCGGAACGCTGGCCGGTCCGATCATTGGGGCTATCATTCTACCGGTTATCTCCGAGACACTCCATGCCCTGGCTGCATATCGTCTGGTGGCCTATGGGCTTCTTTTGACCATGTTCATCATCTTTCTCCCCACGGGAATTGTAGGTGGATTGAAGATGCTTTGGCTCAAGCTGATGGGACCAAGATCAACAATGGAGAGCAGATAGGGATGCTGTTTGAAACCGAGGGATTGACTAAACATTTCGGTGGGCTTGTCGCGGTGAACGATCTAAGCTTTCATGTGGAGCAAGGAGAAATCCTCAGCATCATCGGCCCCAACGGTGCGGGCAAGACCACGCTCTTTAATCTGGTCACGGGTCTTTACCCTCCCACCCGGGGAAGAGTATCCTTCATGAATGAGGAAGTCACCGGCCTTAAAACCTTCGCTATTGCCAGAAAGGGGATCTCCAGGACCTTTCAATCAACCACTGTCTTTAACCAGGATACGGTCTTCGATAACCTCGTAATCGGTTACCGGCTGCGGACCCGGTCCGGCATTTTCGGAGCCATTCTTGGAAGCCGCCGCAGCCGCGCGGAAGAACGGGAGAGCCTGAGTAAGGCTGAAGAGATCCTTGAGTTTTTGGAATTGAGTCCTTTCCGGGTGGAGATCGCTGCAAACATTCCCCAGGAGGCCCAAAAGCGGCTTTCCATCGGAATAGCCCTGGCCACGGAACCCAAACTCCTGCTGCTCGATGAGCCCACAGGCGGCGTGAATCTGCAACAGATCGACAACCTCATAGGGATCATCAAGAAAATCAGGAACTCAGGTGTTACGGTCTGTTTAATCGAACACAAGATGAAGATGGTGATGGATATATCGGATCGGGTGATAGTGTTGAGCCATGGTAGCAAGATCTCTGAGGGCTCGCCAGGAATGGTGAGTCAGGATGAAGACGTCATCGAAGCTTACTTGGGGCCCGGATATGCTGCTTAATGTTCAAGACGTGGATACTTACTATGGCCGTGCACAGGCGTTGAGGGAGGTCTCCTTCAGAATCCACGAGAAAGAGATGCTTGCTATTCTTGGGGCTAATGGCTCGGGGAAAACGACACTCTTGAATACAATATCAGGCCTTCTCAAGCCGAAAGCCGGAACAGTGGAATTTGAGGGAAAGAGGATAGATACCCTGAGCCCCGATGCCATCGTTAGACTGGGAATTTCTCAGTGCCCCGAGGGTAGAAGGCTTTTTCCGGAAATGGCCGTCTTGAAAAACCTCTCTTTGGGAGGCTATGTCCGCCGAAAAGATAGGCTGGGGATCGAGGAGACGATGGAGGAGGTCTTTGATCTTTTCCCGGTGCTCAAAGAAAGGCAACACCAGCTGGCCGGAACTCTGAGTGGCGGGGAGCAGCAGATGCTGGCGATCGGACGGGCGCTTATGTCCTATCCTAAACTACTGATGCTCGATGAACCTTCTTTGGGATTGGCCCCATTGCTCGTCTCACGAATCTTTCGGGCCATTCAAGACATCAATCAAAGGGGAACGGCTATCTGCCTGGTGGAACAGAATGCTTCTATGGCCTTAAAGGTGGCCCAGAGGGGGTATGTAATGGAGAGTGGAGAAATCGTCCTTTCCGGAAGCAGCGAGCAATTACAGGATGAGGAAAAAGTGAAACAGGTTTACCTTGGGCTGTAATCATGTGCCCTTATCGAAAATCACCTTTAAGTTTTGAGACAAATCCTTAGTGTTAAATGGTTTCTGGATAAAACCATGGCGCCCTCGTTCCAATATCTCAAAGGATAATGCTTGAATTGTGTCATGGCTTAGGCTAGCCTTATTTTATACTTTTTCAAGCCTGGAAAGGAGGGGATGAAAGATGAAGAGAAAGAACAGGTACAACCACTTTACCATGAAAGGAGGGTAAAGGAGGGCATGAGAGAGGAAGAGAAAGAACAGGTACACTTGATTTACCATGAAAGGAGGGCATGAAAGATGAAGAGAACAAACAGATATATTCGCCTTGGCTTATTGATTGGTCTGGCAGGTGTATTGGTGCTGGGAGGGGGTTTTGCACTCGCAGCACAAAAATCTGTGTCCATCCCAAAGATGATGACCTGGACATCCTATGATGTCGGCTCATCGGGCTACATGATGGTCGGGCATGTCAGCACAGCCATGTTTGAAAAATATGGGGTCAAGATAAGGGTCATACCGGCTGGCACCGACCTCCCGAGGGTCTATCCGGTTCGTCTCAGAGATGCAGAAGTGGCTTTCCACGGTTTGGGTTCGTACTTCATGCAGGAGGGCATAGAAGATTACCGCAAAACGGAATGGGGCCCCCAGCCCGTCAGGGCCCTTTATTTTGCCCAGCATCCCGGGCTTGCCTTGGGTGTGAGAGGGGATTCCAAGATCAAGACGTTTCGGGACCTGAAGGGTAAACGCATTGCTGCCTTCCCCTCGATGGCTCTAACCCTGATAAGCGAACAACATCTGGCCTTTGCGGGGCTGACCTGGGATGATGTAGTGAGAGTAGATTGTCCAGGCTATGTTGCGGCGATCCGGATGGTGATGGAGGGAAAGATCGATTCCTCCCACATCAATCCCACCGCCTCCAAAGCGTACGAGATGCATTCGATGCCTTATGGATTACGGTATATTGAACTGCCCCGTGATTATGCAGAAGGATGGAAAAGGGTGAAGGAAAAAAACCCAGCGTATGGGTATTTCAAGGCCACCATAGGGGCTGGAGTATCAGAGCAAAAACCTCTCGACACGGTTTCCTATGCTTATCCCATCTGCCTGGCTTATGACTTCCTCCCGGAAGAAAAGGCCTATATTATTACCAAACTCCTGTATGAGGCGTATCCCGATTATGCTAAGAAACATAAGGCAATTAAGGCCTACTGGACACCAGAGGGAAACCTGAGGCTTATGGACGACTATCCCCTGCCCATGCACAGAGGGGCCATCCGCTATTTGAAGGAGATCGGCAAGTGGACGCCTGAACGCGAAGCGAGGAACAAAGCGCTGCTTCAACATCAAGCAGACCTGAAGAAGGTCTGGGACTCCGCCATGGATGAAGCGCTGGCAAAGAAAATGAAAATGAGGAAATTCCCGGAGTTCTGGCTGAAAAAGAGGGC
>JABXJY010000279.1 GCA_013375385.1 Desulfobacterales bacterium | reverse complement strand
TGCCCTTCGACGGAGTCTATCCTGAGCAAGGCCGAAGGGCTCAGGACAAGCTCAGGACAGGCTTTGCTCAGGACAAGCGCCGTCATGCTCACAACGAGAACGAATACACTCAACAGTCGTGCCTTCATCGGTGACCTCCTCTCTATTGTGAGGGCAACGATACTTCCTTTGCTTCTCCTGTCACCTTTAGAAATGCAACTGGAGTGCCGGCATTTGCTTGACAATGCGCTTCTTTAGAGCTTTAACTAGCGCATCCTTCTTCGGGATATTAGGGTTGTGGCGCAGCGCATAGAACAACTCATCTATGGTGGCCGATAGGGAGCGAGAATGGGCTAGGGTCAGCCTGCCTGTTTGTGACTTCAGATCATACAAAGTGAAGACAATAGCCTTGCTCTGGTCGTAAGTTAAATCAAGGTTATGCCGCTGCGACAGATTGCGATACACATATTCCTGGAATACCCAGTAGATGCGCTGCCCCCAGCTTTCGACGACGACACCCTTATTGAGAATCTGGGTGTAAGACCGCTTGAGCGTATCATAAGTGTTCATGCCGAATTTATACGTTCTCCCCACGATGTCTTGCCCAGCTACAAAGTGCCTCAATCCCTCAACAAGTTCTCCTGTGCTAGTCGTCTGGTCAGTCTGAAACTCAATGAGCACAAAATCTTCTATGTCGCTGCTCATCGGCTTGTGTCGAACCAGGACAAAATCAAAGCTACCAAGACCCCTCAGACCAACTTCGGGAAACAGCAATAAGTCGTTCCGGTCGCCGAAGTATTGATCAGCAATGTCGCCTATCACCATTTGGTCTTGCAGGAAGCGACGAGGGCAGATGGCGATAATGTCATCTTTGTATTTGACTGAGCAGACACCCATTGGGTAGGTGATCAGACGGCTCTTCTTTTCGCACACCTTGTCCATGAAAGGGCACCGGTGTTTCGCTCGTATTTCCTTCGCCTCTGACGTCGAAACCTCTATCGGATATCCAAAGATTTCAGCAGGATGTTTGCTCATGGGCCTACTCACTCTCCAGAAGTTCAATCCATTTCTGACGTATTTCGTCTTCGGAGAAAGACCCAGATAGAAGCCATCCTAATGTCGTGCCACAGTCACGGCAAAAAGTATAGCTGTCGTCAGTGTGGATTCGGGCAGGAGGTTCCCATGCTTCTGTCCCATCGCCTGTACTCAGAACGAGCACGCAGTCGTGCCGAATGGCCCGCAGGTCGCGGATGTGCACCGAGATGGGATTTTCGGACTGAACAACGTAGCGATTGACGAGTCGGAAACCGGTGCGCTGGAGGGCAATGGTCAACTCGGTCCAGGCGTGCGGAGCCCAGTGATGAAATGTGAACACCAGCCGACCATGCTTTTTGTTGAGCACACGGTGACACTCTGAGAATATACCACCCAGGATATCGCCGTATTTGCTAGGTGATGATTGCGCCTGCTCGGCCACTGCTGAAGAACTCGTCTCATAGTCCCAATCCACATCGCCGGGCAGAAGCACCCGTAGCCACACCCGAAAGAACGCAGCTAGATCGCTGTACTGCACGCTGTCGTAGTAAGGTGGATCAGTCACCACATAGTCCACGCTGTCCGTTTCTAATGGCAGGCGGCGGGAATCAGCTTGATATAATAGGAATTTATGATCGCCCTCTCTCAACTCGTGGGCTGTATGAACCTCCATACCTGCATCTCGTTCCCCTTTGATCACAACCTTGCTCAACTGGCCACCCGAAGGTTTGCGTTCCACGGGGCTCAGTGACCATTTCTTAGCCCGTACGACTCGGTCAGCAAAGAGTTTGCGCAGAGTGCCCGAAGACTTACGCGGAAATACCGGGTTGTTTTCTGCGGCTGTGTACGGGAACGAATAAGCGTGATGGGAAAACGTGTGTCGAATCGCTCCCGGTCGACGTTTGCCACTGCCCTTGTAACCGCACAGCATCGAGTTGAACTCCAGTGAAGTGGACACAAGCAACGAGAGGATAAGACGTTCGGTGCGATCCTCCATCGCCTGGATCAACCGGATGGCGGTTTCCAAATAATAGAGTTGCCGAGCCGAGAATACGTCCAAATAATTAGAGATGCCGTTGCGCAACAGGTCTTTCGACTTTGGCCCAGGCCTGACCGCAAAGGTCCCTCGCCGGTTAAAGTCAAGCGTTCCAAACTGCTCCCGCGCCTCTTGCCATAGCTCACGGTCTACGTCGTCCAGCGACTTGAAGAACTGCCCATGACGAGCACATTCCCCCACGATCACCAGAGGGATGTAGCGATCAACAAAACGCACATCCGTCAGGTCGGTGTAATCTTCCCCGCACGTCGGGCAACGCCTAGTTCCCTTCTCAACTAGGGGCGTAGCGCGGGCATGGCAAGTATGCTCACCAGTGTGTACACAGTGGCACGTTGGACAAATGTGTACGATGCGCTCTTGCTCCTCACGCAGAACGTAGGAATCCACGAACAGGACTTCGTCGCAGGAACAACGCCGGTTAAGTCCATACAAGGTGAACTTGATCTCAGCAGGCGATTCACACTCTGGGCATTGTGTCTCAAACCATGGTGCCACATGGCGGCGCAGAATGCCGAAGAACTGCTCGAAGGCGCTCTTGAGCTTGGGCAGCGGGGTATGCGTCAGGGTCGCGCGCGCCTGAAGGACAGGGATAGGGTCAATATCCACGCCAATGACGTTTGCGCCCAATCGAATCGCCTCATGTAGCGTTGTCCCACCGCCCATCATTGGATCGAGCACAATCCGACCTTCTAGCCCACCGGGGCTGTAGAAATCCTGAAGGGCCTCGTCTGCCACTAACTGCTTGAGGATCAACCGGAAGGTTGTCCCGCAGCGTCGGGCCCACCACTTGTGCAGATAGGTGTTAGGACGATAGAGATGCTTATTGTACGCTTCAGCGGCAGCAAGTTGGTTGGCGAAATCCTCTGGGAAACTGTGATCAAGCCGAGGCAAAGTAGGTGCTGGCTGCTGGGCATGAGAGGACACAAAGTCCAACACCAATTGCTCGCTGATTCTCTTGTGAGTCTCTGGGGCACACTCGTCTACCATTTGATAATTCTCACCATCCAATTACTCTTTCACCCCCATTATAACATGGCCCGCGTACAAAAACAAGACCCCCGGAGATGCGCTCTGCTATAGCCAGTGTGAGCTCACCGCCGCGCATCTAACTCTCATCC
>JABXJY010000278.1 GCA_013375385.1 Desulfobacterales bacterium | reverse complement strand
ATCTTCATTGGTCTCCTTGCGGTCGCCGCGATTGCCCTCCTGGGTGGAGTCCTGGGAAAGAAAAAGGCAAAAATTGGAACAGGCGAAGGAGAGGAGACTGCCCTTCGATGTGCCTGGGACGGGATAGAGTGCAATCCCCTGTACCAGGTTGATGCATTCATGAATGACGGGGCTACCAGGGTTTTCTGTTCCATCTACTGCGCGACTCGTTGGTTCGAAGAAAACAAGGATAAGCTCATCTATTTAACGGTGGCCGACGAGGTCACGGGGCAAAAGTTCGACTCCACCCTCGGGTATTTCGTGGAAAGCGATGTTATCACGGTACCTGAAGTCAAAAACCGAGTCCACGCCTTTGCCAGTAAAGAAGATGCCTTGAAGCATGCACGACAGTTCAACGGTAAACTGATCGAAAATCCTTTTGGCGAAGCCTTTGTCGTACCTGAGATCGCCCAGTTCGATAGGCTGACTGTTGGGGCTCCATTACTGCCGGACGCGTTGCCACTTAGATTGGCTATATTCAAGCCCATATTTAAGGAAAACAGGTTGGACGTGAAGCTTGTTTCGTTTGATGGAGAAATGGAGGCCAAGAGGTTACTTGCCGACGGATCCATCGATGCAGCCATTAGCGATCTGCCTGCGGCAATCCTCCTGTCTGGGAGCGATCCATATGCACGAATCATTCGAAATATGTTGAGGCCAAATCCCTTTGAGCCTCTGTTCGCAATTGTCGCTGGGCCGAAAGTAGCGATTCGCGATCTATCTAAAATAGAGGGGAAAAGTATGGCTGTTCCCAAAGGAGTGAGTTTCCGATTCTATGCGGAATTCTATCTCAAAAGAGCTGACGTTTCCCTGGACAAAGTCGTCGTGCGAGAGGTAGAGGACGTCCAGAAGGCATGGGATCTCCTGATTGAAGGAGAGGTATCGGCTTCACTCTTGCGAACCCCTTTCACCGAGATTGCAATGGCGAAGAACATGAATTTCTTGGCGGATGACCGTATCCTTACATGGACGAGTGTATTGCTGGCAAGGCAATCTGCCATAGAAAAGAAGCCGAAGGCTGTAGAGAAGTTTCTCTTTGCCCTGGGACAATCTGCACTGGCCCTGAATCTTAAGGCTGATGAGTATCGTGTGATCCTCGAGCAGGAGGGTGGCATCCCTGAAGGGGCACGTAAAGACTTTCCCGTGCCGACCTTCGAGGTGGCCAATATACCTACTCAGGATGAGATACAACCCGTCGTAGAATGGCTTGTAGAAAAGGGGTTCCTGGCCCGAGAAATCATCTACGAAGACATCGTGGATACTGAGTTCATACCGAACCCAAATGATGTGGGACTCGCCATTTGCTGCGGCTGAGAACCTTGCCCCCTTCATGTATGAAAAAAAGTTGTTTCCAGAATGGCGGCGGATTGGTATGATGATTGTTGCCAGCGCCTTGAGCCAGGCTGCATTCGATTCAACCAACCAAGCGAAAAGAGGCCCCTTAGGGAGAGGGCTCAACAGTCCCCTGCTCGGCAACACGCTGTATAAAAGGAGGAAAATAGAATGCCATTTGATAAATTGCAGAGTGAAGTGATTAATAGCGGCCTCTGCTGTAGTTGTGGCACCTGTGTTAGCGCCTGTCCATTAGGTTATCTGAGCATACCCTTAGGGGAGGTCGGATCTGAGAAGAAGCCTGCCACCAAGGACTGTCCGGATAATTGCTTTATCTGTTACCAAGCCTGTCCCGGTAAGAATCTCCCATTCTCGGAAATGGAACAGATGATCTTTGGCCAGAGGCGCGGGGATGAGCCAAATGAGCAGATGTTCGGGATCTACAAAAGCCACATGGTGACCCATGCCGTGGCTGATCAGATTCACCAGACCGGTGTGGCCGGGGCTTCAGTCAGCGCCTTGTTGATCCATGGCCTGGAGACGGGATTTTTGGATGCCGCCATTGTTGCGGGTTACGACAAGGAGAAGCCGTGGCAGGTACGGCCTTTTTTGGTTACGGAACGGCAAGGGGTTCTGGCGGCGGCACGGTCCAAATATGGGGTCTGTTCGACCAACACCCTCCTTGCCGAAGCGGCGAAGAATTATGAAAGGATCGGCATGGTCGCCTGTCCTTGCCACGTCTGGGGGGTTCGCAAATTGGCTTTGCGCAAGTTGGCCCCCAAGATCACAGATAGGATAAAGCTGGTCATCGGACTCTACTGCCTGGCCCAAAACTTCTCCCTCGCGGCTGAATACATGATCACCCAGCGAATGGGGGTCAGGCTGGAGGACGTGGCCGAGTTCCAATACCGCGGCGGGGCCCTTTTTGGTGGCGGAACCTGGGTGAAGACCAAGGACGGACAAGAAAAAACCATGGAGCTGCTGGGCAACTGGGGGATGGTCCCAACGGTCTTCATAGGCTACCAGATGGAGCGCTGCTTTGTCTGCCGCGATCATGTGGCTGAGCTGGCCGACCTGTCAGCTGGAGATGTATGGGGCCGCCATCACGAACTGGATAAAAAGAGCAACTTGGGCTGGACGGGAATCTTTGTTAGGACTCCGGTCGGACAAGAGATCATGGAGAGTGCCATTCAGGCCGGGGCTCTCTACGCCGAGCGCGACGACACGATCGCCGAATACTACTGCGTGAACCCGGGGCACTCCAAGAAACGTTTTGCCAACGCGAAGCGAATTGAGTACCGAAAGCGTTACGGCTGGCCGGTGCCTAACATCACCTAGGCATTCTTGGCGATAACCTGCGAGATCTCGGGCAAGAGCCTCCCCATGGTCGTTCCCGCGGCGAGCATAATCAAAAGGAAGAATTGTTCCCAACCAGGAATTGTAAACCTCGCGATAAAGAAAGGCAACGAGGCAACAAAAAAATCCCTCATTTCTGTGTTTTTTCTTGACAGGCCGTTTTTGAGTTGCTATAAATAAAAATTAAGAGATGATCAAGAAGGTCATTTTTGCTGTCAAAAGTCTAATCTAATAAAACAGAATAACGGTAAGTAAGAAGGCCACGGAGGCTTTCGGGAGTTGGAATTCCTGAACCTTTGGTGGCTTTCTTTTTGGAGAAAACGGTGTACATGAAGGAACGAGTGAGGCCTTCTTAAGGCTGGCAATGGAATTCTAGAAGGAGGAATGAAAGATGAAAAGATTGTCTATTTTAATCATAATAGGTACATTTATTATCGTTTCGGCTGGATCAGCTCTGGCACACTTCGGGAT
>JABXJY010000277.1 GCA_013375385.1 Desulfobacterales bacterium | reverse complement strand
AAGATTGAAAAAGTTTTCTCCAATTCCTTCTGGTTAAAGCTTGTCAACCCTTTAAGATCCAATAGCAAATCTTCCAGGGTTTCCAATACTTCAGGTGTCAAAAACCTTTCATCGGCTTGTTTTTCAAAGGTGATTTCCTTAAAGTAGAAGAGGGCACCCTGCGCCATCTCGACGAGGGTCTTTGCCCTTGGCTTTAAGGTCCTTACTGCCCCTTTGACCTTTTCCCTGTTGAGGTTTGAGCATCCAAGATCGGTAAGAAAAGGGATCAGGAGATCGGCAAGATTACTATCATCTTCTTCCCTGATGTATTTTCCGTTGAGATCGAGAAGTTTCTCCATATTAAAGATACCCGCAGACTTGCCCACATGATCGAGGGAAAATAATTCAATGAGCTCTTGAGTGGAGAATTTCTCCTGATCACCGTGGGACCATCCAAGGCGCACCAGGGAGTTCAGCAAGGCATGGGGCAGGATCCCCATCTCCTTGTAGGCCAGAACGGAGGTTGCGCCATGTCTCTTACTCAGTGGGCTTCTGTCTGGACCAAGTATCATGGGCAGGTGGGCATACTGTGGAATGGGCTCGCCAAGGGCCTTGTAGACAAGGATCTGGCGAGGTGTATTGTTTACATGATCATCCCCCCTGATGACATAGGTAACGCCCATTTTGCTGTCGTCTACCACGACAGCATAATTGTAGGTAAAAGAGCCGTCAGAGCGCTGTAAGATGAGGTCATCAAGTTCCTCATTATCGATAGAGATGACCCCTTTGACCAGATCGTTGAGCGTTGTTGTCCCAGACAGAGGGCTCTTCAGCCTCACCACTGCGCCCGGGGCCTTTCCAAGACCACGTTCCCTGCATGTACCATCATATTTGGGTTTCTTTCCCCTTTTTTTTGCCTCTATCCTTTTCTTTTCTAACTCCTCCGGACTGCAGTGACAGTAATAGGCCTTTCCGGAGGACAGGAGCTTCTCGATCATTTCGGTATAGATATCTGTTCTCTGGGATTGAAAGTATGGACCCTCATCCCAGTCAAGGCCGAGCCATCTCATAGATTCAATAATAACCTCTGTATCCTCTTTTGTAGACCTGGCCTTGTCTGTATCTTCTATCCTGAGTATGAATTTTCCATTGTGGTGCCGGGTGAAAAGCCAGTTGAAAAGGGCTGTCCTGGCTCCGCCGATATGGAGAGTGCCTGTTGGGCTGGGCGGGAATCTGGTGACAACCTCTTTGTTATTCATAGGACAAATCTGCCTTTTGTTCTCGTTACCTGTCGCCCGTCTCAAAGCAACAGCGGACAACGGATAAGACTCTAGGCACTTTAGATCACTCTAGCTCCCTTCAGGCACTTCTCTGGGGTTTACCCTGTTAGAAACAAGGCCTTGCCATTTTTCGCGGGGTAAAAGAACCAATGAGTTTGAGCAGGGGCTAAAGCCTCGTTTAAACCTTCTAACAGGGTTTACCGGTTATAATTTTCCGCTAGCTTTATGCCCAACTCCAGGGCCTGCTTATTTAATCCCAATAACTCAGCTGGAATCCTATTCTTAAGCACTTTCACAATCGATTCTGGTTTAATCAATTGGGTAAGGGTAATAAAGGCCCCAAGCATGCAGATATTAAAGACAATAGGCCTTCCGATCTTATCCATAACCTCCTTATACATATCCAGTTCCACCTGCCTGGCATCCACCATTTTGTCCTGCTTGACATAGTGACTGTCAGTCAATAATAAACCATCAGGCCTGATGAGCCCAAAGTATTTGTTATATGCATCCTGGGTCAGACACACGAGGGCATTTGGCTTAATGACCTTGGGGAAGTGTATGTCTGCATCTGCGATGATTACATCAGACCTGCTGGCACCTCCCCTGGCCTCTGGGCCGTATGATTGGGACTGCACCGCATTGAGACCTTCGTAGAGAACTGCTGCTTCGGCAAGGATGATGGCTGCTGTTATTACACCCTGTCCACCCGAGCCAGAGAAGATAATCCTACGTCTTTCCATAAATTACCTTCCTTCTGATGCCTTTTCTATAATCTTACCATATTCATCACAATACTCCGGCTGCTCTTCCTGGTAAAATATCCCCCTTTCGATCAGATCCGGATTTTTCTCTTTCTCCTTGCTGCCTATGGGGGTTGTATGGGTCTTGTAGTAGTTAATCATATCCACTGCACTGGCAAAATTATTCCTTCTGCCAAAATAGGTAGGGCACTGGCTTAGGATCTCCACAACTGAAAACCCCTTATGCGTAATCGCCTTTTCCAGTATCTTTATCATTGGGGTCACATGGTAGGTTGTTGTCCTGGCCACAAATGTGGCTCCGGCACCAATGGCAAGCCTAACAAGATCAAAGGACCGATCTATGTTGCCATAAGGGGCAGTGGTCGCAAAATCGCCATATCCGGTTGAGGGTGAATACTGTCCTCCTGTCATACCGTAGATGTAGTTGTTCATGATAATGGCAGTGATGTCGATATTGCGCCTTGCTGCGTGGATGAGGTGATTACCGCCAATGGCGAAGGCATCTCCATCACCCATAGGAACCAGTAATGTGAGCTCCGGCCTGCTGAGCTTGACGCCGGTTGCAAAGGCAAGGGCCCGTCCGTGTAATGTGTGCAGGGTATGAAAATCGAGATACCCACAGATCCGGGAGGAACATCCGATACCGGAGACAACGACAATGTCATTTTTCTTTATTCCCAGGTTTTCTATTGCCCGGATCATGGAGCTCATTATGGTACCGTGACCACAGCCGGGACACCAGATGTGGGGAAAGAATCTTTCCCTTATATAATCTCTCACTGCCATTGCTCAGGCCCCCTTTCCCTGAATGATTCTCATAATGTTCAAGATGTCTGAAGGGGTAATAAAGCTGCCGTTGATCTGGTTGGCCAGAAATACCTTATTTGGGTCGTCCGCAACCTTTCTTACCTCATGAAGGATCTGGCCCATGTTCATCTCAACCACGATAACATAGTCAGCAGAGGCACACCTTTTCCTGACAGCATCAACAGGGAATGGCCAGAGGGTCTGGAGTTCCAGCAATCCAAACCTTTCAGCTCTTTCTCTCCTGTCTTCTACCACATGGAGAGCAGTCCTGGCAGATGAGCCATAAGAGACCAGGAGAACCTCTGCGTCGTCAATAAAGAACTCCTTTACCATAGTGATCTCTCTTGTGTGACCCTGTATCTTGTCCACC
>JABXJY010000046.1 GCA_013375385.1 Desulfobacterales bacterium | reverse complement strand
CTACAGCACAAAAGGAAACATAATCTTCATCACCTTTAAATAGGGATAGATGGAGGCTCATCATCCCCAACCACCACCCCGGTAAAAACCTAATCAGCCCGGAGGATTCGAAAGAATAAGATTGCTTAATACTCTGGAAAAATCCCACTCACTCAATTGTTCGACAACTTGAGAATGAAAAAAGGACTATTCGGCCCAGTTTTCGATCTTTAAGGATGGGACGCGACTGAACTCACGTTCGTTGTTGGTGACCAAAGTGCAATTGAGAGCAAGCGCATGGGCTGCGATGAGCATGTCCATGGATCCTATCGGCGTTCCTTGGCGTTCAAGAGACGCACGAATCTTCCCGTATTCCTGGGCAGCCATGTCGTCGTAGGGGAGTATTTCGAGGGGGGCAAGGAATTCTGCAAGGGCGATTCTGTTCTGATCGGGTCTGGAACTCTTTGCTGCTCGATATTCAAGCTCACTAAGGGTGATTGAGGAAATCCCGATGTCGGAAACACGAGCTTTCTTAAGCCGTCCGAGCACCTGTTCCGGCCTTTTCTTGATGATGTGGATGCAAATGTTGGTGTCGAGCATGAAGGTGATCACATCGCTTGCCTCGACTGATGTCTTGGCTGTTCTCTAGTGTTCATGAAGTCGTCAGAAAAATGGTCAAGGCTGTGGACGAACGATGCCCACGGATCATCCTTAGGAATGAGCATGACGACCCCATGGAGTTTCTTGATATAAACATCAGATCCCGAAAACCGGCAATCCTTAGGCAGCCGAACCGCTTGGCTGCGCCCGTTGATAAAAAGGCGTGCTGTTTTCATGTCAACCTCCATCATTTGATTGACTGTTTAGGGTGATATATACCACAGCATCTATCTTATATCAATAGAAAACTTATAGATTTTGCCATGTCGAACCAGCGCCTGCACGAGGACCGCTCGTAATCTCGCGGCCTGTGAGCCGGGGCGTTAGGTGATATGTTGAGCTGAAAAAATTAACGTGTGCATCCCGGCGACGCCAGGGACCCTACAGCACAAAAGGAAACATAATCTTCATCACCTTTAAATAGGGATAGATGGAGGCTCATCATCCCCAACCACCACGCAGCCAAAAACATTATAAGGCTGGAGCATTGGAAAGAGTAAATCGAAATCCAAAGATCAAGATTTTTTCATATATTGGAATTTTTTCCTGATTGCTCAATATGTCAGAAAAGATTTCACTTACTCAATTGTTGGGAGGTAGGAGAAAACGTCAAATATGTTTCACTGCACATCAGATTCTGCTATAATATTACTCTAAAGGAGAATCCTATGAAAGATGGAGAATTGCTCGAACGCATAGTTCTGAATCCGAAAGTCATGGTAGGAAAGCCTGTCATTCGGGGAACTCGTTTGACTGTCGATTTTATTTTGAATCTTCTGGCCCACGGCGCAACGGAAAAAGAGATTCTAGAGGAATACAAAGGGCTCACAGAAGAAGACATCCGTGCCTGCTTTCTTTTTGCGACTAAGGCTCTAAAAGACACAGACTTCATGCCTTTGGCGGCGGAACCCACTTGATGAGATTCCTCGTTGACGAATGCACTGGGCCAGCTGTGGCCGCGTGGCTGCGGGATCAGAATCACAATGTGTTCTCCGTGTTTGATGAAGCGAGAGGCATGGATGATAACGACATTATCTAAAAGGCGCTTCAGGAACACTGGATTCTGATCACCAACGACAAGGACTTCGGAGATAAAGTCTATCGAGATGGCCGACTCCATCGAGGTGTCATCTTGCTCCGACTTGAAGATGAACGGTCCACCTCAAAGATTCAGGTGCTTTCGCGTCTTCTTGAAGCATATCTTGACAAGCTCCCGAACTCTTTCCTCGTGGTTACCGAAAAGCAAGTCCGGTTTGCCCGAAGGTGACGAAAAAGAAGGTGTCCCAACAAATCAATGAAGCTGGCGGGACTAACCGATAGGTGAATTGGCGGTTCAGGCTTTAAGACATACACCCACTGCCTTATGAAAATTGCACCCTAGTAAAACCCCCCGCAGCTTATTTCTGCGTTAGTTTCTCATTAATGCTTTCTAACTGCATTTGATGTCATGGAAGGATCAGGTGAGGAGGGACATCCTCAAATAACTAAATAAAAAATAAAGGTAAAAGAGGGGTCAGGGCGCAGCATTTCTGAAAATCATCAAACAAACGCCCTCCGTCTCTGGAACAAGCACCGCCCGCATAAAAAGATCATCACACTGGAGGATTGGAAAGAGTGAATTGAATTCCGACCCAGCTGGGAACTATGGGATATTTTCGCCGGGTGAGGATCAATTGGTTGAAGAACGAGTCACTGGTGATTGAGCTCATCAAAGAGAGTATGCTGTTCCGAGCATTGAGGGCTAGCTCATCCTACTGATGATAGCCCGAGCCATCTCCCGAGTGCCTGCCTTTCCCCCAAGGTCCGGGGTTACTTCCTTTCCCTCCCTCAGCACCGCCTTGAGGGCCGTCTCGATCCTCTTGCCCGAGTTCTCCTCACCAAGATGTTCAAGCATCATAGCCATGGAGAGGATGGTGGCTGTGGGATTTGCGCGGTTCAAGCCGGCGTATTTCGGGGCGCTCCCGTGCACGGGCTCGAACTCCGCTATGGTGTCTCCTATGTTCGCTCCCGGTGCCACCCCAAGGCCTCCAATGAGGCCTGCAGCTAGGTCCGAGAGGATATCACCGTAGAGGTTCGGCAAAACTAATACATCGTAAAGCTCAGGCTTTTGGACCAACTGCATGCACATGTTGTCCACCACCCGTTGCTCTACTTCGATCCCCGGATAATCTTTGGCAAGGTCGGTAACCGATCTGAGGAAGAGGCCGTCTGTGAGCTTCATGATGTTGGCCTTGTGTACGACCGTAACCTTTTTTCTTCCATGCTTTCTCGCGTATTCAAAGGCAGCTCGCCCGATCCTTTCCGATGCCCTCCTTGAGATAATCTTGACGCTCTCGGCGATATCCTCAGAAACCATGTGTTCGATGCCTGCATAGAGATCCTCGGTGTTTTCTCGAAAGATAACGAGATCGATTCCCTCGTACCGGCTTTGCACACCGGGAAGGCTCTTAGCCGGTCGGACGTTAGCATAGAGGTCAAGCTCCTTGCGAAGCGCTACGCTGATACTCGGATAACTCCTGACCTCTTGGGGGTCCGTACCGGGCCTCTTCCAGGTCACCCTGACACGGTAGGTTCCCCCAAAGGGGGTTGTTACGGGACCCTTATACGCTACTGTGTTGCGCGCGATGGATTCGAACACGTAGTCTGGAGTTGGCGTTCCGTATCTCTTCTCCGCCTCAGCTCCCACCTCGACTATCTCCCATTCAATCGCGGCCCCGCTTGCTTCAACAACCATCTGACCGGCCTCTGTGACTTCAGGGCCAATGCCCTCTCCCGGGATAAGAGTTACCCGGTGCATCTTCTACCGCCTTTCTGTCTTCTGGCATGAAATCAAAGACATACTTCTGGGTGGCTCAGAGAGGTTTATTGCTCTTGTCTATTGAGTTAGGACTTCTCTGATAGTCTCTTTTCAACGCCAGGGGTCAAATTTAAGATAGCAACAAAAGATTTGTCAAGCTAAAAGCAAGACCCTCTTATCTGAGCCACGATGTCCCATTAACCGGTACGGCAAAACATCCCTGTTTCGAAGGAATACATTCTAGTGTCGGGTCCCGAAAAAAACTTTCAAAAGAGGGCGACACTACATGTCATTGCGAGGAGCCGTAGGCGACGAAGCAATCTCTTGGAGGGTATTGAAAACGCAGGGTTATATACTTTGAGATTGCTTCGCTACGCTCGCAATGACCTCTCTCATTGTGCTTTTAATTAAGCAAAAATATTTCTGGGTCACGACACTAGCGGGAGGGGTGTTTACCGAGGTTGAGCAGGATAGCTTTATCTTGACTAAGTCCCTCGATTCATAAATACGGTAACGTATTTATTCCCTCGGGACTAAGTGCTGCCCGCGACGAGCCTCTCGGCCTAGAACTCGAGGCCGAAAGGCTCGGCCGAGCCGAGTGAGCATTTGTTTAAATATTTCTCGTTTAGATACGTGACTATATTTACGAATCGAAGCACTAAGGTATCTCTTTGAATAACTGAGCCCTGCTTTCAACGCTGTTCCATTTGACACACAGGGGCCTTTATCCTATAGTGATCGCGCCCATAAGGGAATGCTGATCAGGAGCACTTTACGTTACCTGGTTTTCGGGAGGGGGAAATGAATGCCGGGCAGATGAGCAAGGGCAGCAACGGCACAGAGATCATCAGAGCCACTTCCACGTTCGACTGCGGTGGACGGTGCCCGCTCAGGCTCCATGTGAAGGACGGCATGATCGTCAGGGTCGAGGGCGATGATGCCCAGGAGCCGGAACAACTCAGGGCCTGCTTGAGGTGTCGGGCCTACCGAAAGGAGGTTCACCACCCGGACCGCCTCATTCACCCCCTGAAGAGGGTAGGGCCCAAGGGGGAAGGTAAGTTCGAGCGGATTTCATGGGATGATGCCCTGGAAACCATAGTCCGGGAGCTGAGGCGAGTTAAGAAAACCTATGGGAACCCCAACATTTTTTTGGCTGCCGGTGGGGGGTATCTGGGTGCGCTGCATAACGGTGGGCTGGCCACTGCTAAATTGCTCTCCATGTTCGGAGGTTACACCACGCACTATGGAAACGTTTCATCCGAGGGCGCTGTATGGGCGGTCATGACCCAGTACGGCTCGGTCATGGTTGGCCACAGCCGGGAGGATTTTCTGAATTCCCGCTTGATAATCATGTGGGGCTGGGATCCGGCCAGGATGATTTCCGGCACAAACACCACGTATCATCTCATCAGGGCAAAGGAAGCCGGGGCCAGGATTGTGTCTGTTGACCCCAGGTACCATGATTCCGCCGCAACCCTGGCCGAACAATGGATACCGATCAGGCCCGGCACTGATACAGCTATGATGGTCAGCATGGCCTGTGTGATGATGAGGGAGAATCTCCATGATCAGGAGTTCTTGGATAGGTACACGGTCGGGTTCGACAGATTCAGAGACTACGTCCTGGGTGTGGAGGACGGGGTTGAGAAGACACCAGCCTGGGCAGAGGCGATTACCGGGGTTCCAGCGCGGACGATCGAGCGGCTGGCCAGAGAATACGCAACAACCAAGCCGGCTGCCCTGGTGGACTGCCAGGGGCCCGCACGGAGCGCCATGGGAGAGCAGTACAATCGGTGTGCCATGACCCTGACTGCCATGACCGGAAACATCGGGCGCCGCGGGGGAAGCGCCGCAGGAGGTCTGATGGGCATACCCGTAGGGCACTTGTTCCGCTCCCCTGGAATACCCGGCATGAAGAATCCGGTTGAGGCGGGTGGTCCCTCGATTCGAGGCACCCTGGATCTGAGACTTCGCCTCGTGCGCAGGGTGCACATCAATAGAATGTTTGACGCCATCCTGAAGGGAAGGGATGGAGGATATCCGGCAGACATTCAGCTGGCCTGGTTCCTCAATAATAACTTTTTGAACCAGCTCGGAAACACCAACAAGGCCGCTCGGGCGCTGAGCGCCCTGGAGTTTCTCATCGTCTCTGAGCTGTTTATGACCCCCACGGCCAGATTTGCGGACATCGTGCTACCGGTGACCCATGCGGCAGAGCGAAATGATCTCACCCGGCCCTGGCCCTCCGGCCCGTACTATACCTTTGTCAACAAGGCCGTTGAACCACCGGGGGAGTGCAAATCGGATCTTGAGATCGCCTCTGATTTGGCGGAAAAGCTCGGCCTTCGAGACTACAATCCTCTCTCGGAAGAGGAGTGGCTCAAGGCATTCGTCGAGAAGAACCCGGAGACCGCCGAGCAAATCAAGGACTATGACAGATTCAGGCGCGAGGGCATCCACCGGGTCAAGCTTGCCGAACCCATTGTCGCCTTCAAAGAACAGATTGAGGACCCGGAAAACAATCCTTTCCCAACCCCTTCGGGAAAGATTGAAATCTTTTCTCAGCGGGTGGCCGACCTTCATAATCCCCTGTGCCCACCTATCCCCAAATACTTGAGCACCTGGGAAGATCATAACGACCCGCTGAAAGAAAAGTATCCGCTCCAGCTTCTCTCTCCCCATCCCAAGAACAGGGCGCATTCCCATCTCTATAAGGTTGATTGGCTCAGGTGAGGTAGAACCCCATCGCGCCTGGATCAATCCGGTCGACGCCGAGCCGAGGGGGATCAAAGACGGCGACGGGATCTATGTCTTTAATGACCGGGGCAGGCTGGCCATCAGGGCCTGGGTGACCGAGCGAATCATGCCTGGGGTGATCTCTATCTTTGAGGGTGCCTGGTACGATCCTGATGAAGAGGGCATCGACCGTGGCGGGTGCGTGAATGTCCTGACAAGGGATGCGTACTCAGAAGGTGGGGCCTCGGCGTTAAATACCGCCCTGGTTCAAGCGAGTAAGGCCTGAGCGGGGATGGACCATGCAGATCGCCTTCTATTTTGATCAGACCCGGTGCACGGGATGCAGCGCTTGTCAGGTGGCCTGTAAAGACTGGCATGACCTGCCGGCCGGACCGGAAAACTGGATGCGAGTCCTGTATACTGAAAAAGGGAAATTCCCAGATGTCTTTGTCAGCTATCTGATCGCACCTTGCTACCAATGCCGTGACCCCGTTTGTATGCCGGCCTGTCCGGTCGATGCAATCTCAAAAAGGCAGGAAGACGGGGTCGTCGTCGCCGACAGCCAGGCCTGCCTGGGCAATGAGGACTGTGAGGTTAAGTGCCTGAAGGCCTGTCCCTATGACGCCCCCCAGTTTGGGCCGGAGCCGGGTTCCAAGATGCGCAAGTGCAGCTTTTGCCTGGACAGGTGGATCGAAAGGAGAGTGCCCGTATGTGTTGAGGCCTGTCCCACCAGGGCACTTGACGCCGGGCCCCTGGATGAACTGGAGGCCAAGTACGGCACTATTAAGCAGGCCGAAGGCTTTGCCTATTCTGGAAGGACCAGGCCGGCTGTTATTTTCAGGCCCAAGCTTCAGCAAGCCTGCCAATCAGGGTAAAGCCAGGCCATCAACTGAGGCCGCATTTTGCGACCAGTTCAAAAGACAGCAGGCTCTCAATCATGGGTTCCAGACATTGTGGATGAGCCGCCGAGCATTTAGCCAGATCGGCTCCATCCACTGGGCCGCGCTCATCGCCATATGGGAGCGATACCGTGCTCACGGAGATACTCATCCGCCATCTCCCTGATCCTCGAATCCCGAAAATCATAATATGCATGTACTACGGCTCGATTGTCGATCCTGTCTCTCCATCGACCGATCGACCCTGTATAGGCCTCCCTCGCTCGAATCCTTAGCTCCTTGTCCTCGGTCCAGTCTGAGGCCAAGAAATCACGCAGGATGTCGTGGTGTTCGGAATGGTCACGCCCGGGAATCTCGATATACCTTTCCAGAGAAGCTTCAATTCTATCCCTCACGGCTTCATTCTCTTCGGGTTTGATCCCTGCCACCATCTCCGCATCTCCGTCATTTTCGAATACCCAAATGACATCGCCGGTCTCTAAGTCTAGATAGGCAGTCTGCGGGTATGTGTCATGGAAATCCACATCGCGCTCGAAGGCATCCATGAACATTGCCTCGTTTATTGGCACTGATTTCATGTCTCACCACAAACGTCTTGACATCGCTGCCTATTTTTTCCCGGCAGGCGCCGACTACCTGTGAAATGAAATGGCATAGGGTCAACTCTCTGTTTGACTCTTAATTAGTTCTAGCAAAAGTAAAACGGGGACTTGACTCCTTGTTTATCATTATCATCTGCGATTGTTCGTTGCACGCAATGCAATTTCTGGAGACTCATTACCGCTTGCAGGCACAGGTTACACGAAATACATTTAGCTCTGTGGAGATCACCAACCTTCCAATCATTAATGAGATCAGGTTCTCTAATTAAAGGTCGACTGAGAGAAATCAAATCTGCTTCATTGTTTTGGATAATTTCATTGATAAGCTTAAAAGACCTTAATCCGCCTACTAAACTAACAGGAACCTTTACTTGATTTTTTATACCCTTACACCAGCTACGAAAGTAACCTTCTTTATCAATGCTGTTGATTTCAGTTCGAAATTCGGTACCTTCGTACCATTCACCTCTCAAACCCTGGCTAATCTCTAAAACATCAAATCCCCATTCTGCAAATACCTTAGCTGCCAATATGCCTTCTTCCAGCTTGAGCCCGCCTTGAAATCCATCTTGAACCCCAAGCTTGATCATTACCGGGTAATCCTCGCCCACTTTTGACCTGATGTCTCTGTAAATTTCTTGATGAATGCGTAGTCTATTCCTTAAAGGACCTCCCCAGTTATCAATACGACGATTTGTGAATGGCGATAGAAACTGACTAAGTAAATAAGCATGTGCACCATGAAGTTGGACAGCATCAAAACCTGCTTCTCTTGCTCTTATGGCACCATCACCAAATGCACAAACTATCTCCGAGATTTCATCTTCCGTCATTTTACGATATTTTCCTTCAAAATAGGTATCGTCTGAAACAAATGAAGGTGCTATGGCTTCCTTATTCTTACTGCCCAGAAACCATGCTGCTTCTTTCCCTGCATGAGCTAACTCAGCTGCTATTTTTGCGCCCAAATTGTGAACAGCATCAGTCAAACTCTTAAGCCCTGGTATACAATCGTCACTCGCAATAGAATTTTGAAAAGGTGAAATTTGACCAGAATGATGAACATTAGTCATTCCAGTTATAATTAAGCCGACTCCTCCAGTTGCAAGGTCTGAAAAAAGCTTAATCTGTTCTTCAGTAACGTGCCCAGAAATATTAGCATAACCGTCATAAGTAGCTGACCTTACAAATCTGTTACGTAATTTCATGTTCTTGATCGTAATATGTTCAAACGGTGTTATTGAAGACGTTTTTCTCTTAAAACCTAAAAAAAGAACAGACCCAGCCGCTAAGACTTTTCTAATGAATGTTCGTCGATTTATCAAATCAGGGAGTACTTTATTTTTCATATCAAAACCTCCCAAAATGAATTCGTAAGAGGTTGTGACTTGATATTACCTTAGGTCTGTAAAAGTTTTTATAAACGCATAACAGTACTGTTATGCGCCCTAAAAGGCGTAATATTCTACGTCACTGGATCGAGGAGATACCAAAAAAATAATGAAAACAATGTATTAAGTCAAAGCATGACAATATTGGTGAAAAGAATAGCCTTCTCACTGTCGAGACTATGAGCCTTTAACAGTATCGTTAAGTGCGAGGTTTTATTCCACAGGGCAGGAATGGCATTGTAGGGTCAATCTCCTCTTTGTATACTGCCAACGAGATCGTAGGTGTGGGCCTCGGTTATCCGGACGGGGACAATCTCCCCTACCACAGCCGATCCCTCATTTATCAACACCTGACCGTCTACCTCTGGTGCCATGGTTGCTGTCCTGCCGCTCAGCAGGAGATCTGTCTCGGGGTGTAATCCCTCAACCAGTACCGGTACTGTTTTGCCAACCAACTGTTCATTGAGCTTTCTGCTATTCTCTGCCTGGATCGCCATAACCTCCTCAATCCTGCTTTCTACCACCTCTCGAGGTATACCGTGTCTGAGCCTGGCAGCAGGGGTGCCCTTCTCGGGGCTAAAGGGAAAGACACCCAGCCTGTCAAATCTGGCCTCTCTTATGAAATCGCACAGCTCTCTAAATTGCTCCTCAGTCTCCCCCGGAAAACCGACCATGACCGTCGTCCTCAAGGCTATCTCTCTTGAGCCCTTTCTCATACTTCCTATCAATTGAGGTATGGATTTTGAGCCGAGAGGGCGACCCATGGACCTCAGAATATCTGGATTAACATGTTGAATGGGCACATCAAGGTAGGGACAGAGCACCTCCTCGGAATCAATGAGTCCGAAAAGCCTTTCAGTCACATGATAGGGATGGGCATAGAGGATTCTCAGCCATTTCAGTCCAGATATGGTAAGCAGTGTCTCAAGGAGATCCTCAAGGGTACACGGTGGATCAAGATCATGGCCGTACCACGACGTATCCTGTGCCACGAGATTAATCTCTCGAACACCCCGTTCAACCATGTTTTGCGCCTCGATGAAGAGCGAATCCACAGTCCTGCTCCGAAAAGGCCCCCGCAAGGAAGGGACAGTACAAAAGGAACAGGGGTGCGAGCATCCCTCGGCAATCTTTAGATAGGCGGAATAGAATGGTGTTGTCTGGACCCTGGGTGACCGGTGATCTGCCAAAAAAAGGGGCCTGTCGAGAAGAACAATCGGGGAGTTATCCCGCGCAGCCCTCAAGACCTCACGTATCCTGTAGATCTGACCTGTACCAAGCCAGCCGTCAACCTCCGGGATTTCCCTGCGTAGTTTTCGTCCATATCTCTGTACAAAGCAACCTGCAACCACAAGGAGCCTCAAATGCCCCTTCTGCTTCAGACTGGCAAGACCAAGGATTGTATCTATACTCTCTTCAACCGCCGGCCTGATAAAGGCACAGGTATTTACGATAGCTATCTCGGCATCTGAAGGATCATCTGTGGTGGCATATCCTTGCTCTCTGACAAGACCGAGTATATGTTCACTGTCTACCAGGTTTTTTGCGCATCCGAGATTGATAAGAAATACCTTTTGCATGACGGCTTTTCGCCATCCATCACCTTTTCAAAAGGATGAGAGGATGTAGTCTTAGGTACCTTTCGATAGGCGTCTGATTATGGTCTGGGTGAAGTTTTTAAAGAATAGAAGTTGAATGGATTCGGATAGTCTATTCAAAAGAGTCGAGCTGAACTTAAGTAAGATGCAATCCCCCTTGCTAATAATGGTAGCTGTCCTGGCTTCACCAGTCAGGTAGGCCATCTCTCCAAAGACCACACCTTTGTCCAGGGTGGTGAGATCTTTGCCCCCCTTTCGGACTATTACCTGGCCGCTGACCAAAATATAGAAGGAGTCTTCAATTTCCCCCTCTTCGATAATAGTCTTATCCTTCTCAACCCTGATTACATTGCATGCAGAAAAAATCTGGTTAATCTGGCTTTCGGTAAAAGTAGTAAAAAACGGTAGACCCTGGACGTAGCTTAGCAACTCACTGTCATGGGTTTCTCTCGGGGTATCCCTTAAGCTACGTAATGCCAGTCTCAGATCATAGGCGAAGTCCATACTGCTCTGATAACGTTCAGATGGGTTCTTTGCCAGGGCCTTGTCAAGGATCTGTGCCACAACTTTTGGCAACTCCGGTCTTATTTCCAGAACAGGAACAGGGTCTTCATTGACAATCTTATACATAATGGAATATTCGCTTTCTCCCTCAAACGCCTTTTTGCCGGTTAGAAGTTCATAGAGGACCGAGCCCAGAGAAAAGAGATCGCTGTTCTCTGTTATAGGCTCCTCTTTGACTTGCTCGGGAGACATATAACTGGGTGAACCAAATAAACCTTTAACAAGGGTCGAAGGCCCCCTTTTGATATAGGCAATGCTAAAATCAGTTATCTTTACCTGACCAGCAGAGCTAAGAATGATGTTAGAAGGTTTTATATCCCTATGAATTACGTCATTCTGATGGGCGTATTCTAGCCCTTTGCATACCCTGAAAACACCCTTCAGCACCTTTTCGAAAGGTAAAAGACTTTGACGGTCACAATACCTCTCTAATGTGGAGCCATCTACATATTCCATGGTAATATAGCAGAAGTCCTGGTGCAGCCCAGCATCGTATATAGCCACAATGTTCGGGTGCGTGAGACGCCCGGCTGATTGTGCCTCAACGAAAAATTTCTTCTGGTACTTTGCCACCTCCTCAGGCCCTGCATTTTCAGGAAAGCGATAAACCTTAACGGCTACTTGACGTTCTATGTAAGGGTCTCGGCCAAGATAGACTGCTCCCCTGCTACCCTGGCCTACCTGTTTTAGAATCTCATAGCGACCTATGTTCTTTATATCCTGCGGCTTCGCCATAATTCGGTGTTGCACTCCTATTTCCTGCCAAACATCCTCTTTACATCAAGTTGATTAACAATGTCCGTAAATGTTTCACTCACAACTTGATCAGCCTGAGTGAGCCCGGAAATCCTTAACTTTTCACCTTCGCCCCTGAATTCCCTGATCAGGACATCTCCGTCGTGAATAAACTCAGCCTCATACTCTATCCTGGTAACCCACCTCCGACCAGATAGATCCAGAACAAAATCATGGAGCTTGATAGATAACTCTGGGATGCCTGGCTTTGGCTCAGGTAACAATCTTAGTCCCATATTTTCTAAATAGATGGAAAAAGCATCTTTGAAAAGGGATTCGGCCTCATAAATCCCAACAAAAGATTCGTCCTTTTTCCCTTTTGATACGATGAAGTTAATGCTACCGGTAAAATATTTATATATCTCCTTTGCCCCTTCGCCAATGATATCCTTGTCAGATCTCTTGTCAATAAACCTGAAATAGATCCCTCTCCCCTCCAGGATATTTGATTGTGGCATGGTTCTATACGTAACATTCATGCTGGGAAGAGTGGCACATGCAACAAAAAGGCCGAAACTTAGAAGAAGAACAAATTTACCATAAGAAAGAGATGCCCTCATGACAAGCCCCTTTTCTTGAAAAAACAGATCATAGACAATTACCGCAGATTACTCTATTAAGAAAGTATTAGAGAAGACCTTATTCTGTCAAGAAAAAGTGACCAAAGGGATAAAGGCTATCGATAATATGATACAAGAAAGAGACAGGGATCTTCTTGACCATGCATGGGAGGTTACCAGGGAAAACCATGGGGACGATTTTACATTCTACCTTCCTGGCATGATCAGGTATGGATCTATGAGGGGCCTCTATCCTGCTCTATCGTTAACCGGGGATAGGTGTCAGTTACTGTGTGAGCACTGCAAGGGATTGCTCCTTAAACCTATGATCAAGGCTACCGATCCAGAGATTCTTATAAGAAAGTGCCTCAATTTAGAGCGCTCCGGTCATTCAGGAGTGCTTTTGAGTGGCGGATCAGACCTTGAAGGAAAGCTGCCCTGGAAAGAATTCTATCCGGCCATATCCAGAATAAGGTCTGAAACAAGTCTTTTTATATCGGTGCACAGCGGTATTCTGGATTTCAGCACAGCGGCAGCCCTCAGGGAAGCAGGGGTGGATCAGGCCTTAATCGATGTAATGGGTGATGATGAAACCGCAACAAAGATTTACCATCTTGATGGTCTTCAAAAGGTGATAACATCATTGGAGAGTCTTTTCAAATCAGGTATGGATGTGGTGCCTCATGTTGTTGCCGGGCTGCTGAATGGTAAGCTGCATGGTGAATACAATGCCCTTCATATTATAAGCCGTTTTCAGCCCTCTGCCTTGGTGATTGTTGTGCTCAGTCCCTTAAAAGGTACACCAATGGCAGGTAGCACCCCCCCTTCCCCAATACAGGTTGCGCGGTTGATTGCCAGGGCACGATTGATGATGCCCCGTACGGCACTTTCTCT